>JBBQNU010000052.1:0-18786 GCA_038330285.1 Hyphomicrobiales bacterium
CATCATCATGCCCATGCCGCTGCCGGATTTGAGCTTTGCGAGCAGCTCCTCCGCCGGCGTAAAGGAAAAGTCGTGCAGAAGGATCACGACCTCCTGCTCGTCACGCGCAAGTTCTTCCGGGCCGCGCACAATTAGCGGGGCCGCAAGAAGGTTTTGCTCCTGTAATGTGTGCGCATGCATCCAGTGGGTTCCGGGATTTCCGGCCGGAAGAGTGTAACGGCGCGTTTCGCCGGCCTTCAGCAGCGGCATCGGCATGTCGGGCACGCCGTCCTGATCCCAAGCGGGCAGCAGCCCGTGCCAATGGACCATGGTTTCCTCGGAAAGGGAATTCTCCAGGTCCACCTCAATGCTTTCGCTGGCGGCAAGGGTCAATCCAGGCCTGTCATCGGGGCCGGTAAGCCCGAACACGGTCGCGGCGCGGCCATTGACATCAATCGTCCGCGACACGACAGCAAGCTTGAGGGGTTGCGGCGCGGCAATAACAGCACGGCCCGTCAACAGGAGGCCAGAACCTCCCATGAGAAGAGTCTTGGAAAAATCTCGACGATTCATTTTGTAGCTCCTTCAATATTGCCGACATGCGATCGGCACCGAAACATGATCTGCGGTTTTGAACACGCGGGCTGAGCCCGGACCGGCAGTCCGGGATTACTCAGGCGGGGAGCTTTGGAGGGCCTGTTTCCGGCGCAATTGACCTGCCGTATAAATGATCGCCGAAGCCTGGGTTAGGCTGGCTGACAGATAACAATATTGGTGCAACTATCGTTAATTGGGCCAAGACGCCGGTAGAAGCGCAGAATACCCCCTGGCAACAACCATGGCTGTCTACGTCCTGACTTCCCGGGTCTTCGCAGTCGTCGTGATCTGGCGAATTCATGGATGAATAATGAGGTTGGGGTGCATTGGCAGTCGTGGCAGCAACAGCACCCAAGCTCAAAGATGCGACGATTAACAACGCAGTCGCAATCGTGACTAAGAAACGAGATACAACCATCATGTCCTTGTAGAGCAAACCATTTGAACGTCCTGGATCTGAGTCAATTCTTATATCTTTGTCGTGCAAGGGGCCGCCGCCGCAAATCATCGGTGACTGCTGAACGGCCGCCTCGTACTCTTGTGATGGCCCATTACTTCGCCAATGCCGCTTTCAGCAACGCGAGGCCGACTTAAACGTAATATGTAAGCTTCCGGCAATAACGGCATCTTTCCGGGTCAATGGGGGCAGGTTCTTCAATTTTCGCGTATAATTAGGGAAACCGAAATGTTTCCGGGAAAAGACGGATCATATCCAATGATCGGCTAATCAGGATTTCAACGTGCGAGCGTCACCTAAGTTCCATTGTAATTTTCCAAGAGGAACTTGACAAATTACCCTCGATCAGCCGAATTCCTCCTGAAGTGTGGCTTCTAACCAGAAATGTCGAAGACTCCGCAACCAGCGGGCTTCGTGCACCTTGTATGGCGGCAACGTGAAAGCCCTAAAACTCTCATCAATGAACAATGGTCACGGGACAGACAGATTTCCGCAATACCTCGGCTGATATGGAACCGATAACAAAGGATTTAATGTTACCCATTTCTGATGCCCCCCATCACGATCAAATCCACTGATCAGAACCATGAGCTTCCTGCCCTTTGTGATTTACCGCGTGCTGCTCGGCGCAGTTCTGCTGGGCTGATTTATTCAGACACACCTTTCGGCCCCTGGAATTGATCAGCCAGGCGATAATTGTAGAGATAGCGAAGCATAGTCACTTGCTTTTGCCACGCACCTGTTAAGCGGCCACACACAGACGTGAGTTGACGTCCAACATTTTTTTGAGGCAAGGTGTCCTGAAAAGTGAGAACTACTATGCGCGCCTCTACCCTGGGTGTCTTTTTCTCGATATTGATGGGCTTGATCACAGCTGCTCACGCGGCAGAATTCAACGATGGACAGCGCAAAGAGATTGAATCCATCGTCAGGGAATACCTGCTGAATAACCCTGAAATACTGCAGGAAATAAGCCAAACTCTGGAACAAAAGCAAAAACAGGCCGAGGATGAGCAAAGAAAAGGGGCGCTCGTTGCAAACGCTGAGCTGATTTTCCGCGACAAGGCTGACTTTGTCGCTGGGAACCCAAATGGAAATGTTACCATGGTGGAATTTTTTGATTACAACTGCCCCTGGTGCAAAAAGGACTTTGCCGACGTTATGGCGCTCATAGGTGAAGACAAGAAATTGAGAGTAGTGTTGAAAGAATTTCCGATCCTAGGCCCAGATTCTGAATATGCTTCCAAGGCAGCCATTGCGGCCGGCTATCAAGGCAAATACATGCAATTGCATACTGCGTTTTTTCAGCACGAGGGAAGAATTACGGAAGAAACGGTGAATGAACTTGCTTTAGCCCAAGGCCTGGATATGGACCGTCTCAAGATGGATATGGACAATCCTAAAGTAAGCGAAATTATCGGGCGCAACCGTGCGCTTGCTCAATCACTGGCGATCAATGGGACTCCTGCTTTTATCATAAACGATCAGTTGTTTCCCGGCTATCTTCCGAAAGAGGAATTGGGGAATGCAGTTATTGAAGCGCGGGCTAAAGGTGCCTGTTTAGTCTGCTAGATAATGCTTACATCGTCTTGTGAAATCATAGTGTAAATGCGAGTAATACTCTGAGGATTATTTAGTTGAGGATCAACAGTGGTTGTATCAAATCGCCGTCAATTTAGCGCCCTTTTGGCGGGTGTTGCCGGGTTGGCGTTAAGCACTCCCAACACTGCGCATGCGGAAGTTGGCGATTTCGACGCGTCGCTTGCGGGAAAACTTTTGGAAGCCGTCCCTAGTCTGGGTGAGCGCAGCATGGGCGATACCAGGGCGCCCGTTGTAATGATCGAATATGCTTCGCCGACCTGCCAAAACACAGCTGAGTTCAATAGCGTTTACTGGCCATCGATAAAAACTGACTTTGTTGACACAGGGAAGGTGCGTTTTATTTTTCGTGAGTTTCCTTTGGACAACCTAGCGCTACGAGCATTCATGTTTCTCCGCTGCGTTCCCGAAGAAAAGTATTTCGCAGTCCTATATCGTGTTTTGAATGAACAGGAGGCTTGGCGTGGTAAGGATGCATTGAGGGAATTAGCTCGAATCATGGAAACAGTTGGCATATCTGAGGAGAAGGTTCGGACTTGTGCCAGTGATACGACTGTTGCTCGAGCCATTTTTGAAACGCAGCGAACAAATATGAACCAATTCGGGTTCAATGCCACCCCGACCTTTTTTGTGTCTGGCCTGAAACTTGATGGAAAAAACAATCCCGCGTCAATTCGCCCGGCGATTGAAGCTGCTTTAGCCAGAATGTAGTGATCAGAGTCATGCTAGCTATTAAGAGGAGCTATTTCAGGCCACATGGGATCTTCTTCACAAATAAGACTTATTTGCCGGAATTTCGCCACAAATTAGAGGCACCCAACCTTAATGCAGTTTCGGCTCAATAAGCTTCTTCATACACTGGCAACGATGCTTGTTGTAGTTGCCTTTATGGCTGCAGCGTTTGGACCCACGATCTCCGGGTCCCATGCCGCGAGTGCCGTCTCCGTATGCTCATCCTTTATCAACTCAGGTTTTCAAGTTAGTAGTGACCCGGAACAAGAACACATCGGAACATACTCGCATTACAAAGCTCTTTTAGACCAATTTGATAATGCCAGTTCGTCCGACGATCCTGATCGAGTTGCGAAATCTCCATGCTGTAATAGCTTTTGCTCTTCGGCATTTATTTCATTTCCTGACCCTAACTCCGATGCCTTAGCTCCAATTCATAAGGACGATTGGCCGGCATTTGTTCAGGCCCTTATATCCACTGACACAGATCATCTAAAGAGGCCGCCACGGGCTTCCGCAAGCTAGTCTAGGCGTGCGTGACTCTCGTTAGGCCGCACACCTTTAAGGTTGCGGTTTACTCGGGGTTTATCAATGATTGCAGGGCTTTTTATAGGAACGTTGATCACATTTGAGCGATCGACACGTGTCATTTCACTGTTTATTCCAAGCGCTTTGATAATTGAAGCTATTACTGGCCGTGAAAGCGGTCGTAACATTTGCCTCGCCACCCTGGTGTTTCTCTCACCCGTAGCTCGCATTGCCATATGGTTCATCTCACGATTTACGGTGGGTGAAACTACTACGGCGCGTTTCGTTTCTCTCAGAATTGCTCTTAATTGAAAGGATGCCCCTATGGCACTCTCACGCAGAAATTTTCTCATGGCCTCCGCCGCAACTGCATTTGGAGCGGGTATGGTGACCACCGTCGTCAGCCGCCAAAATACTTCGGAGCTTAAGCAGATCAGCAACGAATTTTTCTCCTATTTGCCTATTCCTCAACTACTTGATGCTCGAGAGTTGGGCAACCGCATTTCGCTCACCGCCCAAGTAGGAGAGACCGAATTTTTCCCGAATTTTAAGACGGAAAGCTACGGTTACTCGGCCTCGTACCTCGGTCCGGTCATTCGTCTCTACCGTGGTGATACGGTCACTATGAATGTCACCAACAAGCTTGATAAGGTAACGACAATACATTGGCATGGTTTGTTCGTATCTTCTGAAGTTGATGGCGGCCCCTACAACTCGATTGATCCCGGTCAGAGTTGGCAACCTACGCTTAAGATTGATCAACCCTCGTCCACGGCGTGGTATCACCCCCATCCTCATGGCGACACTGCCAGGCAAACCTATATGGGCTTGGCCGGCCTTCTGTACATTGGAGATGGTTCAGCACAGGAACTCGGGCTTCCGTGGCGATATGGACTTGATGATATTCCGCTTATTATTCAAGATCGCAACTTTAGCGCCGACGGTGAACTTATCTATGACTTAACGGCAATGGCCGTGCTGCATGGCGCCCGCGGCGATACAATTATTGTCAACGGCATGTACGGACCCGTGGCCGAAGTTCCTCTTGGTATCGTGCGGTTGCGTCTTCTGAATGGAGCGAATGCACGTAATTTTCGCTTAGAATTTGATGATCGGAGGGCGATGCATGTCATTGCCAATGACAACGGTTTTCTTGCTGCTCCTGTTGAAGTGAAAGAGCTCACCATCGCGCCGGGGGAACGATATGAATTTCTCGTTGATTTCTCCAATGGTGAAAGTGTGGCTCTTCTGACTTATCCAGATCAGAATGGAAGACCTCCCAATGCAGTTTCTGATCAAATGAATAAAATCGTTCGTGACGTTTCGGAAATTTTAACGCCCATAGTCCGTTTTGATCCGGTGGCGGGCATTTCAATAGTCGCCCAAACTCTACCTTCAAAATTAGTCACGCTGCCTCCACCATCGGTGCCCGAGAATGCCAAGCGGCGCTCCTTTATTCTGGATAGCATGACGGCCGCGAACGTTCCTACCTCGCAAGATGCGAGCTCCATGGAAGGTATGGATCATTCGAATATGGCAAATCCAATGACGCTTACGGGTGGCACCGCTAAACCCACAAGCATGAAAATGGGGATCAACGGCAAACCTTTTGATATGACTCGTATCGATGCTGAGGTGAAGCTCGGTGATAAGGAAATTTGGGAATTGCGTGGAACAGAGATGGCGCATCCCTTTCACATTCACGGCGCATCCTTCCGTATTTTGAATTTGGATGGAGCCTCTCCTCCAGCACATCAGGCGGGGCAAAAAGATACCGTCCTTGTCAACGAATGGGCTCAGCTTCTAGTATCCTTTGATCAATTTGGGGATGCTGCAAAGCCTTTCATGTTTCACTGTCACATTCTTGAGCACGAAGATGCGGGCATGATGGCGCAGTATGCAACGATATAAGTTCTGATTTCCGTCCACTCAAACCATAAGGGCAACACCTATGAATCGGCGAACTTTCAACAAGACCTCATTAACGTTCTTTCTAACAGCAATTTCAACAATCTCAGCAATCAAAGGCCCAGCATTTGCATCTCGAGACATCGAAGAGCCATTTCGCATCAATCCCGAAGATCGGCAAAAACTCAAACAGCGATTCCGCCGAAAGCAGATTTCCTATCAGACCGCAGAACCCCCTGGAACCATCATCATCAACCCGTATTCCAAGTACCTCTATCTCATCTTGGGTGGAGGGCAAGCAATGCGATATGGCGTCGGGGTGGGACGTCAAGGGTTTGAATGGTGCGGCGAAGCTGTCATTCGCCGCAAGGCAAAATGGCCTCGGTGGACGCCCCCTAAAGAAATGGTGGAACGCGATGAACTTGCTGCCAAGTGGGCAAATGGGATGCCCGGCGGCCCCAAAAATCCACTAGGGGCTCGCGCATTGTATCTCTTTCAGGGCCAGGTGGACACGCTCTATCGCATCCACGGAACCTTTCAGCCCGAAACTATCGGCAAAGCAGTATCCTCGGGATGTATTCGGCTGATTAACGCTGATGTTGCCGACCTTTTTGAACGTGTGCAACTCGGCGCAAAAGTGGTGGTGATCTCTCATTCCGTCGAAATCGCGGGCGGCATTCCCACCAAACGGAAAAGTCAATTTTTTGATCGACTTTTTGGCCGAACCGAGCTCGACCACCAATAACTGTCAGAGAGGAATTTCAAAAACGCTTGGTAACGTTGACGCCGTTTAGTTGTGGTTATGGATTGGCCATGGGTCGGCGCAAATAGGGAAAGCCAGCGACGCATTGCGACGCGCGGAGGTTTTTACTAATGACAAATACTACAATAATATAAATGCGTTAACGACACACCACAGCGCACCAAACGACCGGATCGCGGGCCAAAGCAATAGAAGGAATATACTATGAAATCATTTATCGTCGCGGCGACAATTCTTGTTGGTCTGGCAACACCATCATTTGCTGGGGAATGCCCTGTCCTTATTCAAAAAGCCGCGGAAGCGATGAGGGCCGCAACGCTTGATGAGGCGATGATCAACAAGGTGATGGAAGATATTGCCCTGGGAAAGTCGCAACATGAACAAGGAAAGCATGATGAGTCGGTTGCGACTTTAAACGACGCCCTCCAACTTCTCGGCGCTTAGCAGCGAGAGGAGAACCATAGCGGCCCGGCTCTCCCTACCGGGCCGCTACCCCGTCTGCAGGGCACATGGACGTAGGGGGTATGGGTACCGGCATTCAACATTTTTTCAGAAACACGGAACCTTTCTATCCATGCGCCATTAGAGATTGGAGCCACAGTGGCTTCATATCCATAAGGAGATTTCAATGTTTAAGCGTGGTATTTTAACCGTAGCCCTGGTCGTTGCTATTCCGGTATTCGGTGTCGCCGTAGCACAAATGAACGATTCATCGAAAGCATTCATGGAAGTCCATGACAAGATGATGAAGAGCATGATGATGACGCCCACGGGAAATGCGGATAAGGATTTCGCTATGATGATGATTCCGCACCATCAAGGCGCCATCGACATGGCAGAGGTTGAGCTCAAGTATGGAACCGATCCGGTCATGAAAGAAATGGCGCAGAAAATCATTGATGCCCAGAAGAAAGAGATTGAAGAGTTCAAAAAGTGGCAATCTGGGCATATGTAATCATGGCTTTATCGTGGGCACGGTGTTCGATACCCACACTCATCATGTTTTCATCTCTATAAATGTGGGGTGATATTTATGGCAAAAGCTATGCACAGTGAGCACAACCAGCATTATTATCATCTTCTCATAATGATAGTCATGTCCTTCATTGCGATGTTTGTCCTTATGTATGCAATGGTAGACATTTTCTCTAACGTCTACATTAACGTCAATCAATATTACATGGCTGGTCTTATGACCGTTCCGATGATACTTATTGAGCTCGCGGTGATGCGTGCCATGTACACCAATCCCAAGGTGAATATCGTCATCTTGGTTGTCAGCGTGATAGCATTTGTTTTCTTTTTTGTCGGAATCCGCCAGCAATTAGCCGTGACCGACACGCAATTTCTCAGGTCGATGATTCCTCATCACGCAGGTGCGATATTGATGTGCGAGAAGGCTCCGATTGAGGACCCAGAGATCAAAACACTTTGCGCCTCAATTATCGAGGGTCGGTAATCCTCCCCTAGACTAAGGGGCTTTGAAGGTAGAATTTTCTCGGAATGAACAACGAGGAGATTCTGATGAGGAAGAGCAGATTTACGGAAGCCCAGATCATGGGCGTTCTTCGCCAGGTTGAGGGCGGCTTGGCTTTGGCAGATGTGTGCCGTGAGCACGGCATCAGCAGTGCGACGTTTTACAAATGGCGATCAAAATACGGCGGCATGGATGCCTCAATGATTGGTGACATGAAGGCCATGGAAGATGAGAACCGTCGTCTGAAGAAGATGTTTGCTGAACTCAGCATGCAGAACGAGTTGCTGAAAGAAGCACTCGGAAAAAAATAAGGCGGCCATCGATGCGTCGTGAGATGGCCGCGACAGCAGTGACGCAAAGGGGTGTGAGTGTTGCACTTGCGTGCCGGACATTCTGTGTCAGTGAGACCTGTTACCGCTACAGGCCGAAGCTGAACCAGGAGAACGAGCGGATTGCCGATCTGCTGGTTGGCTTGACGCAAGCACGAAGGAACTGGGGCTTTGGCCTGTGCTTTCTGTATCTGCGCAATGTGAAGGGCCATGGCTGGAACCACAAGCGTGTGTATCGGATTTACTGCGAACTGGAGCTCAACATGCGGATCAAACCGAAGAAGCGCCTGAAGCGGGAAAAGCCTGAGGAACTTGCTGTTCCCGATCAACCCAACACGGTGTGGTCGATGGACTTCATGGCGGACCGTCTTGAAGACATGCGGGCCTTCCGGCTGCTGAATGTCGTTGATGACTTCAACCGCGAAGGACTTGGCATTGAGGTTGACTTCTCACTGCCTGCGACACGGGTGACACGTGCCCTCGACCGCATCATCGAATGGCGTGGACCACCGCTTGCCATCCGTGTCGACAACGGCCCGGAATACATCAGCGGGCAGTTGCTGCGATGGGCTGAAGATCGGGGTATTGCCATCCAGCATATCCAGCCTGGCAAGCCGCAGCAGAATGCCTACATCGAACGCTACAACAGAACCGTCCGGCACGAGTGGCTGGATCAATATATGTTCGCAACCATCAAGGAGGTGCAGGACTACGCCACAGACTGGCTCTGGACATACAACAACGACCGTCCCAACATGGGGCTCGGCGGCATCACACCCGCTCAGAAACTGAAACTGCAATTGGCCGCGTGAGTTCTACAATCAGGCCCCGTTAAAAATGGGGGGATTACCGGTCAGCGTGCCGATATTGCGGATATGAAAACCAAGTTAGGCGCACTTACGGACTAAGTGTTCTTGCCTCTTCTTGACGCTTTCGCCTGCCGTATTGGGTCATACCTCGTGGCTTATACACAGACAGTGCCGTAGGAATGAGCAATACCAGTAGGCCTCCCCCGGCATGGGCCACGAGCGATATTCTCGCGTCGAGCAGATCTACGCTGGTCAAACCCATCTTTTCCGCGGTATCTCCCAGATAACTAATTGATTTCATCTGCAGCAATAATATGATGGTCACAAAACCCGTGAGCAAAAGTTTCGCCAAAACCCAATAATGCTGAAATAACCCCCAGTGAGTTCCAACTGACTGAACAACTCCGGTCAGCAGAGAAGCAAAAGCCAATGGAACGATAACCAACCAAGCAATTAATTCCGTTGCAAGGTACGCTGCGCGCATCATTTGAGGGCTCTGGCCGAAAAGACCAGCGATGGCGAGAGCCAGGAATGCTCCCACTGCTCCCAGCAGGCTGACCGAGGACGCGATATGCGCAGTGAGTACGAGCTTACGGAGGCCGGCTGTCATCATCACGGATTAGTCTCGACTGTTTTCTTGTCGCTCGGTATGTGGCGACCTGGTCCATGACCAGCAAATAGCAGGATAAGAACCAATACGACCTCAACGGCTCCGATGATCCCAGACACCTTCACCCAGCGTGGAGTGTCATCTTTGTTATCGGAAGTTGAACCAGGCACATGCTTCTCCTCAGGTTATAGCGTGGATTGCGAGTTCGGCACAATTTATCGATACACTATGTCTATGTCAAATCATTGTGTATCGTTCTCGACATTTTTGTCGCCTTGCCTATAGTGGCGCGGTGCCCAAACTGTGGAACGAGACGATCGACTCCCATCGCCGCGCCGTGCGTGACACGATATTGGACACCGCTGGAACTATGGCTGCTGGCCAGAGGCGGTTGTCGGTGACTATGTCAGAGATCGCCTTGGGGGCCGGCATTGGCCGGGCGACGCTGTACAAGTACTTCCCAGACGTTGACGCGATATTAGTGGCTTGGCACGAACGCCAGATCACCACACATCTTAAGTATCTCGCCGAAATCCGGGCGCAAGGTGGTTATAGTAATGAGCGGCTCAAGGCGGTTCTTGAGGCCTACGCGTTCATCGCTCATCAACACCACGGCACTGAACTCTCTGCACTTCTGCATCAAGGTCAGCATGTTGTGCGCGCCCAGGAACAGCTTAGCAACTTCATCAGAGATATGCTGACCCAAGGTGCAGAAGCCGGCGACATCCGCAATGATATCGCGCCTGCCGAACTAGCAAGCTATTGCCTCCACGCCCTAACTGGGGCAAGCAGCCTTCCGTCTAAGGCGGCAGTTCTTCGTCTTGTGAAGGTTACCTTAGCAGGGTTACGAACTGAACTGACTCAGTAGATGTCCCGGCTCAGAAACATATATTACACCCAATTCTACGTGATGGCTGCAAGTGCGCGGAGAACGCAATGGTTAAGCACAACGTCCGCCGTTCTCGCGGTGCCCATCAAACTTACGGACAGATCCAGCCTTGATATTCTGATCGAAGGTCCGCAGAAGAAAACCGTTGCCCGACGCGGCTGTCATTTCGCTTATATAGGGTCGCCGGCAATCGGCTTGAGGTCCTGACCTAAAAGGGATTATAGGATCCCGTCCTGCGCTATGGTACTGATCATGACCACAGCTGAAAGTGCCGTGGTCATGATCGCTAGTTGTACATCAGGACTTTAATGGATACTTGACTACTTTACTTCAACAACTGTCAGGCGGCCATTGACACGATCAGCTGCAAACTCGATCTGCTCTCCAACTTTGAGCTTGGCAAGCAGGGCCTTATCACCAACTGCGAAAACCATAGTCATTGACGGCATTTCCAAATTTTTGAGCTCTTCGTGCTTGATGGTAACTTTCATCAATTTATCGTCGAGCTTCTTCACAATGCCGCTCGTAAATTCTGCAGCCATCACGGGACTACTGAACAACATAGCCACAAAAGCTAAGATAATAGCGGGGTAGGATTTCATATTTTTTTCCTTCGCTGAGTTGAATAACTAGTTAGACGCTCCGATTAACGGTTTTGGTTTCTGCACAACTTTTAGCGGCCCATGCATTCCTGATTCGTGGTGGCCTGGGATTAAGCATGCGAATGTGTAATCCCCTGGCTTGGAGAACGTCCATATGATCTGCCCTTTTTCTCCTGGGGCAAGACGAAGAGAATTGTCATCCGCGTGCTCCATGTCGGGGTTTTTCTCCATGACGTCTTTGTGCTCTAAAACATTTGCGTTGGTATCCATCACAAATTCATGATCAATCTTACCCTTGTTTACGAAATTGAGGACTACTGTCTCTCCTTCCCGAAACGTCAGCTTTGAGGGTTCGAATAGCATCTTCCCTTCTGCATTCTCACGCATGGAAATGAAAATGGTGCGCTTTGCCTTTAATTTCTCGCCTTTCTTGCCAATTGAGTATTCATCATGGCCACCTTGATGGGCGCCCGCAGCGAGTGCTGCACCCATCATTGCGATCGTTGCAATCATAGAAATAGTCGTCAGTAGCTTCATCATTTTCTCCTTTGTTGTTAAACTGCAATACGAATAAACGGGGGAAGATTGTCGGGCTTATTCGGTTGTTTTGGGTGTCTCCACGGGCTTCGAGGGTGACATGGTTTTGCTGCTGTTCGATGACGCAACTTCTGGCACATCGCCGTTCCACTCGTAGGCCACTGTTCCCTCCGGGTGTTTGTACCAGCCGGGATCGCCGTAATCTGCCGAAGATAGACCTTCGCGCACTTTGACAACTGAGAACATGCCACCCATCTCGATAGCGCCAAACTGACCCCAGCCGGTCATCATAGGTAAAGTATTATCCGGGAGCGGCATTTCCATTTCACCCATATCTGCCATGCCATTTTCCGCCATCGGCATGTACTCAGCTTGGACTTTCCGAATTTTCTTAGCGATGTTGGTTTTGTTCGTTCCAATGAAAGTTGGAATATCGTGACCCATGGCGTTCATCGTGTGGTGCGACTTGTGGCAATGAATGGCCCAGTCACCTTCGTATTTTGCATCAAACTCATAGGCACGCATGGCCCCTACCGGAATGTCTATGCTCACTTCAGGCCAACGCGCTTCGGGTCTAACCCAACCTCCGTCAGTGCAAGTCACTTCAAAGTCATACCCGTGCATATGCACGGGGTGATTAGTCATGGTGAGGTTACCCACGCGCACCCGTACGCGGTCATTCTTTGAAACAACCAGATGACTAATTCCTGGGAACACGCGACTATTCCACGACCACAAATTGAAATCGGTCATGGTCATAATTTTTGGCAAGTACGACCCTGGGTCAATGTCGTAGGCATTGAGAAGAAATACAAAGTCCCGATCCACCCGCATGAATTTGGGATCTTTGGGGTGAATCACAAAGAAACCCATCATGCCCATGGCCATTTGCGTCATTTCGTCTGCATGGGGGTGGTACATGAAGGTCCCACTTTTCACGAGATCAAACTCATAAACAAAGGTCTTGCCGGGTGGGATTCCAGGTTGAGTTAAGCCAGTTACGCCGTCCATGCCACATGGCAAGATCATGCCATGCCAGTGAATGGTTGTGTGTTCCTTGAGCTTGTTAGTAACAAAGATTCGGACCCGGTCGCCCTCTACAGCTTCAATGGTAGGACCCGGCGATTGCCCATTGTAGCCCCACAAATGCGCAATCATGCCTGGCGCCATTTCCCGATCGACCGGTTCTGCGACAAGGTGAAACTCCTTCACGCCATTATTCATGCGGTGAGGGAGGGTCCAACCGTTAAGCGTGACCACCGGTTGATAGTCCGTGCCACTTTTCGGAAACAACGGCGGCTGCATGTCTGGCGATGTCATTAATGGGGCCTCGGGAATGGATTTGGCGGTAGCCTGTGTCCATGCAGCTGCACTTGCCAATACCGCACCTGCGCCAAGTATATTGCGTCTTGATATCATCATCTTTCTCCTGAACCTTAGTGTCCCGCTCCACCAGCGCCGGCGAGTGAAGCAATTGAATCTGCGTCGCCGTTCTGGCCCAGTCCACCGTGGATCGCCGCACGAAAATCGATCTCTGCCATCCAGAAATTTTGTTTAGCGTTAACTGAGACAAGGAGAGCATTGATTTTAGATTGCGTATCTGAAAGTAATTCAAATGTGCTGGCAATCATGCCGTTGTATTCGAGCAGGGATTCTTGACTAATAGTTTCGCGCAGGGGCACTACTTTATCCCTGTAATGCCGGGCGACCTCATATGATGAGCGATACTTATCATATGCTCCCCTTGCTTCTGATCGGATGTTGACGGCTTTTTCGGCTAATTGATTAGCAGCTTGCATATATTCAAACTCTGCTTTCCGAATGCGAGCTTTTCCGGAGTCAAAAATGGGAATTGCAAATTCCAGCTCAATACGTTTTTTGGTCAGTTCAGTGTTCCCACCACTTTTTGGTTTTTCAAATTCAGCCCCTGCCAAGATTTCTAGATCTGTAAGATATCGAGTTGCATCAGTTAACTTATAACTTCGTGCAACCGCCTCCAACTCTGACTTTGCGATTTTCAAGTCAACTCTATTGCGCAATGCCATTTGTTCCACATTGCTTCGCACTGCGATACTGGAAGGCAGACGCGGAAGGGAAGAGGGGAGGCGATAGGATATTTCCTTCCCCCACACTCCCATCAGACGGTTTAGTTCTTCGCGGGCAGATTGCTCATTTATCCGCGCTTCGGCCAATTGGCCCGTGATTTCAGCATAGGCTGCATGTTCACGGGCTTGGGTTGCTTTGTTGAATGCGCCGGTACGACCTAGCTCTTTTGCCAAATCGGATGTTGCGTCAGAAGCTGTTTGGGCTTTCACAAGGTACGTTATGGTCTCCCGCGAAGCTACTGCTTTTGTCCAAGCACGCTCGGTGTCAAAAGCCAGACGCAGAGTTTTCTCCGCGGCTACATATTGTGCTTCTCGGAACTTCACGTTAGCAATGGCAACCCTTTTTTCCCGCGTTATCAATGCTAATAGATTTCCTACAATTGCTGATTCAAAAATTCTGACCGTCGCTTTATCTGCCGTTCCAATAGACATAATTGGATTCACCAGCATGTGTTCTTGCCACACATCGGCCGACGACAATCCAATTTCAGCAAATGCTGCCTGCAAACCCTTGTTGTTGAGCAACGCGACCTGGACGGCGGTTTCTGCCCTTACAACCTTGCTACCTAACAAAGTGCGGGATCTGTCCGCTGCGAGTTGGGCCTGTTCCTGGGACATTATCCATACAGGATCTTTGCCAGTAGCTGCTACTGTGTGAACTGACACCTCCTGAAACCCATTCGTTCTGTTTTCAAGGAGACTCAAATCTTTGGTTGATGCGCAACCAGTGAGTAACGCAGCCGAAATTGGTGCTAACAAAACTCTTTTGAATGAGATCATCATTACTACTGCACCCCGCCATCGTTGAGGGAACTTTTCTGTGCCCAAGGATCTGGCACAACCGGCTCACGATGTGTGTATCCGCGAATTTTCGGGTGATAATGCGTCGGCGCTGCCGAAGCTTTTATGGGGTCCTTAGCAGCCAGCACATTAGGTAATTGGCTGGATGACGCGCAACCCACAAGAATGAAGGGCGCGACGACGACAAAAATCGAAGTCTTCATGACAGATTCCACGTATTAAAATTGTGAGTTCAGGCTCAGGCCTGATTCAAGGCGGATTACGAGTCTAAACTCAGTTCCGCGGAGGTCTCATGAGATCGAACGAATATCGCGCGACAAGTGCACCGGCAGATGAATGTTCGTGATCAAGTTGAGGAATAAAACCTGTAGAGACGTAAACCGATGCAAAAACTTCGATGGTGGGGCAGCCGATATCGCAACAAGAAGCGTCGCCGTTTTCAGAACGGTCGCTGCTATTCTTCTCACAACCTGATTTGGTGGCTGATTCACCCGTATTGGCGTGCTTATCTGAGGTCGCATTAACAACACCGCTCATGTGCATGCCTCTATGATGAACTGCAGATGAGGCACTCTTTGCGTAAACAGGCAGCAGCAAAATAGAGAGCGCAACAAGGGTTGCAATCCATAGTGTCGCTATGCGCTTATTAAGCGATTCAATCATGCATCACTGACTACAATCCAAAATATGTGTGCGTCAAGTGACAACTTGATTTTTAATGGTGTATACGGAGCACTTCACGGGAAATTCATATACTTTTCGAGAATCGCAATTAACTATGCCAATAATTTAGCCACATCCACAAAAATGCCGTAAAGTTCCTCGGTTGAATTCCTGGTTGGGAGGGGTATTGGTTTATCGAGAACAGGAGGCGCAATTCGATGTAAACTTCTTGGGCGTATTACTCTGTGACATAGCTGTGACTTGATCTTCACAATTATTGCTGTTAGCCAAGATGTCATGAAGGTTTTGATATGGAACCGAATTGCACTCGTGCTCATCACTTTGGGGCTTCTGTTAATGCCATTACAGGCCGTGAGCGCGGCTTTTCCGGGAAAAATCACAGCTTCAATGTCCGGATTGGATTGTCCCGAAAAGCAATCCTGTTGTGAAAAGACTAATTCTGACTGTGCAACGTCGCAAATTTGCTTTGCTAAATGTGGTAGCTCGCCAAACTTGTCGGAGGCAGGTGCCAATCTATGGAAAAATTGGCTAAAGGCTGATGTATTTGCGTTGATATCGCCATCCCTGATGCCGCTCTCAACTGCTCCATTGCGAAGACCGCCGCGCTTCTAACCTCACAAAACATACAATCGGGCCGTGCAAGGCGCTGCTCGATCATATGCATTTTATGGAGGTTTCTCCCATGCGTCTATTTACACGACTCGTATTGACCCTGTTGCTTATCGCTTTTGGCGGTGCCAGCGGCTTTCTCGCCGCAACAAAATACTGCCCGCAATTTGATGCACTCGCGGGTCAGCTTATGATCGCCGAAGGTGCCGCAAGTCCGGTCCGTAGAATCATCTATTATCGCAATCCGATGGGTGAACCGGATATATCCCCCGTTCCCACAAAGGACTGGATGGATATGGACTACATCCCAGTCTACGAGGATGAAGTTTCCAAAAATTCCGATACCTCCTCTTCAGACCCCGACTTCGCTCCTCGGGAGAAGAAAATTCTGTATTACCGCAACCCCATGGGACTGCCGGATACGTCGTCCGAACCCAAGAAGGATTCCATGGGGATGGACTACATCCCGGTTTATGCGGAAGAAGACACGGGTCCCTCTGACCCCTCAATTGTAAAAATTAGTGTTGAAAAAGTCCAACGCGCAGGGGTGCGAACCGAGGCCGTTGCAAAACATGTTTTGTCGCAGCCGTTGCGTGTTCCTGGAACGGTAGCGTTGGACGAGCGGCTCGAACGCTCCATCACCATCCGGAACGAGGGTTTCATCGAGAAAGTCTATGCCGGAGCTACAGGGCAAAATGTGAAGGCAGGAGAACCGCTGTTTCGCATATATAGCCCACAAATTGTTCAAGCCGCGGTTGAATATCGTCTGGCCGCCGCAAATGGACAGAAAGCTGTGGGAGCGAACAAGCTGCGCAATTACGGCCTGCCAGAATCCTACATCGAAAGTATTCCGCTCAAGGGCGAGGTGCCCTTGTCTCTTGATTGGCCCTCTCCAGTCGATGGCGTATTAATGAGCAAAAAAATTGTAGTCGGCGCCCGGGTCATGCCGGGTGACGAACTTTACCGTTTGGCCGATGTCTCCACCGTCTGGGTCATTGCAGATGTGGCCGAGCAGGATATAAGCCGCATCGCAGTTGGAAATCCGGTCAGCATTTCAGTGCGTGCTTATCCTGGCGAAGTCTTTACCGGAAAAGTGGCGTTTGTGCTTCCGGAGCTCATGCCAGAAACCCGAACTGCGCAGGTTCGCATTGAACTGCCAAATCCTGGACACAAATTGTTGCACCGCATGTATGCAGACGTGACTATTGATACGGGGACAGAAGCTGCGGTCCTAGCAGTTCCAGAATCTGCAGTTATCGATAGCGGCAACAAGCAAGTGGCGATTATCGAGGTGGGAGAAGGCCGGTTCAAGCCGCAATCTGTAAAACTTGGCCGCAGGGGCGGCGGTCAAGTTGAAATTCTGGCAGGCCTCGTAGAGGGCGACAGGATTGTGACGCGGGCTAACTTCCTAATCGACGCTGAAAGTAATTTGCAGGCCGCATTGACTGCGCTTGTGGCCGGTGACAGGGCCGCACAATGATTGCCAGGGTCATAGAGTGGTCGGTGCGCAATGTCGTGGTGGTCCTTATTGGGACGGCCTTTCTTACGCTGGCAGGCCTCTATGCGGTTTGGACAACTCCGCTTGACGCAATTCCCGATCTATCCGACACACAGGTAATTGTTTATACGGAGTTTTCCGGCCAGGCACCCCAGGTGGTCGAGGACCAGGTGACTTACCCGCTGACAACCTCATTGCTCAGCGTGCCGAAATCAAAAGTGGTGCGTGGATTTTCCTTCTTCGGCGTCTCTTTCATCTATATCATTTTTGAGGATGGCACCGACCCTTATTGGGCGCGTTCGCGTGTGCTTGAATACCTGAACGCCGCCGGACGGCGGTTGCCACAAGGGGTGACTCCAACACTCGGGCCGGACGCCACAGGCGTGGGATGGGTTTATCAATATGCACTCACCGGCAAAGGGTTGGATCTCGCTGACCTGCGCACTGCGCAGGACTGGCAATTGCGCTATTCTCTGGCCAAGGCCGACGGCGTCGCTGAGATTGCCAGTGTTGGCGGGTTTGTAAAACAGTATAGCATAGTCGTCGATCCGCGTCGGCTGCAAAGTTTTGGAATTTCTCTCGAAACAGTTCGCAACGCTATTCGCGACAGCAACATGGATGTGGGCGGTCGCTCAATTGAAATCGCAGAAACCGAGTATGCCGTCCGTGGGCGCGGACTTTTCCGCAGTGTGGCCGACATCGAAACCATTGTTCTTAAGGCCAACGCAGGCACCCCAGTTTTGCTTAAGGACGTTTCGAAAGTTGAGTTTGTGCCTGACGAACGCCGCGGCATAACCGAGCTCAATGGCGAGGGGGAAGCCGTTGGTGGTATTGCCATCCAACGCTATGGCGAGAACGCGTTGTCGGTGATCGACAATGTAAAAAAAAGCATCGAGGATGTGAAGGCAAGTCTGCCCGAGGGCACCAAGGTAGAAACCGTCTATGACCGCTCAATACTGATCCACCGCGCCGTTGAAACATTGAAAGTAACACTGCTTGAAGAGAGCCTCATCGTCGCCATGGTGTGTTTTGTTTTCCTGCTGCATATCCGAAGCGCGCTGGTTGCCATTCTTATGCTGCCAGTTGGAATACTCATCGCCTTTCTGATGATGCGCCTGTTCGGGCTTTCTTCCAACATCATGAGCCTCGGCGGCATAGCCATTGCCATTGGTGCTATGGTTGATGCTGCAATTGTCATGATTGAAAACGCCCATAAGCATCTCGAGCGGGCGGAACCCGGTAAAACACGGCTCGATATCATTATTGCCTCCGC
>JBBQNU010000053.1:0-18612 GCA_038330285.1 Hyphomicrobiales bacterium
CCCTCCTGGATGCGGGCTCCGCCAGCATCGAACAGGCCGATGATGGGGGCGCGGTTCTGCAGAGCCATATCCTGGATCTTGGTGATTTTGCGGGCATGAGCCTCGGAGAGCGAGCCGCCGAAAACCGTAAAGTCCTTGGCAAAGACATACACCACCCGGCCATTGACCGTGCCCCAGCCGGTGACCACGCCATCACCCGGGATCCTGGATTTCTCCATGCCAAAATCAGTGCTGCGGTGTTCGACGAACATGTCAAATTCCTCGAAGGAGTCTTCATCAAGGAGCAGGTCAATGCGCTCGCGGGCCGTAAGCTTGCCACGCGCGTGCTGGGCCTTTGAGCGCTTTTCACCGCCACCCGCCCGGGCTTCCGCCCGGCGCAATTCCAACTTCGCCAGAATTTCCTGCATCCGCCATCCCCCGCCGTGGCCTTAACCATGGCCCTATTTTTGCGAACAACCAAATACTTATTGCACATTTAACCCGGTTTTAACCACAAAGGAACCAGTCTGCGGCAGCTTTAATTCCCGAGGGGAGAAAATTGCAGAAGGCGGCGTCGGCACGAGTTGGGTATTTGGCAATTCTGCTGGCAGGATTGCTGCTTTGCCTTGGGGTCCGCTTTGAGGCCAACCGCCAGTATCTTGTTGCCTGGCAGCAATACCTGGAAGCCCGGCAAGCTGACTCAAAGGACTATACCAAAAGGGTGAGTTCATTCTTTTCCGCCTTGAATGACAATCTTGGAACCCTGAGCTTTCTGCCCAGCGTGCGGAAAATCGATCATTACGACCACAGTCTCGGCGCCGAGGGCCGGGGAATTGACCAATACGGCGCCAACCTCGGTCCCGACGGCCGGGAAACAATTCAACAGGTCTACAACATCCTTGCCAAGAACGCCTCTGCCTCCCGGCTTTACATCGTTCCTCTGGATTTTGATATCAAGCATCTGGATTTGGCGACGGGCACTCTGAAGCGGCCCATTCTTGAACTCGACCGTATACGGAGCAGATCAAAGACAATTGGCGTTGATCCGGGGTCCAACTCACCAGCCCGCCCGGAACCATCCAGAGTTCCTGAGTTCCTGGAGGTGCGGAAACAGCTCAATTGGTTCAAGATAAATTATCCGAACATCGACCGGGTGAAGACCTTTGCCGTGCCGATGATCAGCGGAGCGGAAATCGCCACGGGCGACGACGGGGGATTGGTGTTTTCGGCCCCGTTCTTTGACCCGGACGGAAACCTTGCAGGCAGTGTTTCGGCGGTCATTCCAACCACTGCTCTGCGCAGCATCACCGGCAGCGAGAACTATTCCCTGATCAGCCCTCTCGCCGAGTACGTATCAATTCCGCTTCCGCGCGACAAAAACCTGAGACTCATGATGCGGGCGGCGAATTCGGTGCCATCGCGCCAAACCATATTTTCGGAAACAGTGGTTATGGATACCCATGACGCGCGCGGCAAATGGCAGTTGCACATCAATTATCCGGTGGCAGGGTTTTATTCCGGAGTGCGGTTTACCGCGCGGAAGGACTTTGAGAACGGCTCTTATCTCGCGCTCGGGCTTCTGACCCTGCTTGGCCTTGGCTGGCACCGCACCAACACCAAACGGACCCAGGAATTGGACGAAAGCAGCAAAACGCTGCAGCTCGTGAACGACGACATCACGCGGCTTAACCTTGATCTGGCGGAAAAAATGCGGCAGCTCCGCGAAGCCCATGACGAAATCATCAAGAAGGGCAAGCTGGCGCAAATGGGGCAACTGGTTGCAACCGTCGCCCATGAACTTCGCAATCCCCTCTCCGCCGTCCGGACATCGGCCTATCTGCTCAAGCGAAAGCTCACCGGTCATTCGGTCAATGTGGATACCCAATTGCTGCGCATCGACAATTCGGTCGCCCGCTGCGATGCGGTGATCACCCAATTCCTCGACTACGCCAAGTCGCACCAGCTGGAGTACAAGGAGTTCCCCGTCGACAACTGGGTGGTCAAGCTGGTGGAGGAAGAGGCGCAAAAACTGCCGGAGGTCGTCGAGGTTGAATGCAACCTTGGCCTTGATGGCGTATCGGCTTCCTTTGACCCAAGCCGGCTGAGCCGGGTGCTTATCAACCTCATCAGCAATGCGTCCGAAGCGATGGTCGGCAAGGGCGATGACCCGCAGAAATTCAAGACCCAGACTCCCAAAATCAGCGTTGTCACCCGCCGAAGCCGGCGGGGCATCGAGATCGCCGTTTCCGACAATGGGCCCGGCATTGCCGAGGAGCAAATTCCAAAAATTCTCGAACCGCTCTTCACAACCAAGAGCTTTGGCACCGGGCTCGGCCTGCCGGCAGCACTTCAGGTTCTCGAACAGCATCGCGGGGGGTTGCAAGTCAATGGCGGCCTCGGCAAGGGGGCCACATTCACCGCCTGGATACCGCTCTCGCCGCAGCAGGTTCAGGCCGCATAAACGTCAAACGGGCTATTGGGCCGAGGTGATCACGCCATCAATGCCAGCCGCTGCCGCGGCACAAAAGCCGGCATTATCGGCATCGGCGTCACCCTGGGTTTTGCTCCACAGGGCGTCGAGATCGTTCTGGGCAAGACCGCTGCGCTGTTCAATGCGTTGCACAGCATCGCCAAGCTGGCTGGACTTGCTGCTGTCGAGGCCGAGATTGCATTTTGCGGCGGCAACGCCCGCCCGGTAGGCGGCAACCAGATCCGCCGGGGCCGATTGGGCCAAGGCTGGCAAGCCAGTGGCAGCAAGCACAATAGCGGAAGCAAACATCAGGCGGATTTTCATGGCGGCGTCCCTTTGGATATAGATTCGAGAGTGTTCAACTGATCTAACATATTGTCGGCTCTAAGGCAGCATCATGGGCGATCATGGGCGAGGTTAACGAACCTCACGCAGGCGGAAAACTCGTTGAACCGCCCTGCCCTTCGGGCGGTGGCTTCCGCATCTGCTCCCCAGGTTTCAATCTGCCAATCCTCGTCTACGTTGGCGGCAAGCCATGCGGCATCAAGCGGGATTTTTCCGGAAGCGACCATTGCCGCCAGCAATGCAGAGCCGGTTAACGTCGTGAGATTGTGGACTGCGACAAATGAAAATGGGCCGAGCGATGTGATGTGGGTTTCCATGGCCTTGAGGGCCGCCGCTAACTGGCGCTTGTGGGTGATGGTTTTCACCGTTGCAAAATCGACGTTCAGGTCCGAACGCGCCCAGGCAATGATTGGATCCCAATGGGCAGTCTGGCGCAGAACCAGGCCCTCGGGTGCTTCGGCCCGGTAACAGACCATGTCACTGCCGGCGAACTCAAGTATTTCCGCTGCAATTTTTGGTTTCTCCGAATTGGCGCGGTCAATGGCGGTGTTGGCGAGTTTGGTCAAGGGCATGGCGTGGGGATTGATGACTTCCACCTGTGCGTCCCATTCCGCCGCCACGGCTTCAGCCAGGGCCCGGTTGGGCAGGACCAGCGCGGCCTTGAGCGGGGTTTTTACGGTTCGGCCATCAAGGGCGATGCCGAGCTGGTCCGTTACCGCAACGGATTTGTAGAATCGTTTCGGCAGCGGCCTGTGGATTCGGTCCCGTGACAGGCGCTCCCATCTCTGGTCCGCGGTTTCCTCACTCATTCCATATCCGTTTCATAGCGGTCGGGATCAAAGCCGAAGGCATTCCAGGTTTCGCGCATGTGGGTGGGCAGCTCGGCGGAAATATCCACCACGCCGTCCCTCGGATGGGGAAACACAATGCGGCGGGCATGGAGATGGAGCTTCTTGGAAATGCCCTCCGGCATGTCGGCGTTACCGTCATATTTTTCATCACCCAAAATGGGGTGGCCGATGCATGCCATGTGGGCGCGCAGCTGGTGCTGGCGCCCGGTGACGGGTTTCAGGGACACCCAGGCGGTGATCGGAGGAGCCTGATCCACCACGGCGAAATAGGTGATGGCGTGCTGGGCGTTCTCATCATTCTTGTCGCCCGCCCTTACCCGGTCGCCATCGGGGCCCTGGGCTTTCAGGAGCGGCACATCAATGCGGCCCTGCGGCGGCTTGGGCACGCCCTTGACGACGGCCCAATAGGTTTTCTTCACGGCGCGGGTGGCAAAGAGCTTGCCAAGGGCGGAGGCTATCGATCGGCGTTTGGCCACGACGATGACGCCTGACGTGTCACGGTCCAACCGGTGGACAAGCAAGGGCCGCTCGCCGGATTTCTTGGCCATGCCCATCAGCAGGCCATCGAGATGCTGAAAGGTTTTGCTGCCGCCCTGCACGGCGAAGCCGGGCGGCTTGTTGAGAACATAGAGGTCCTTGTCCTCAAAAATGATCATGCTTTGGAAGAGGTCGGCTTCTTCTTTGGTGAGGGGTTTTACATCGCCCCTGGGCGCATCGGCGGGCCTAGTATCAAACATGAGAGGCGGCACACGCAGTTCCTGGTCGGCTTGCAGCCTTGTGCTGGTCTTGGCGCGGCCACCCTGCACCCGGATCTGGCCGGTGCGGGTGAGCTTGTTGAGATAGGCAAAGGTGACTTGGGGCAAATGGATCTTGAACCAGCGGTCCAGCCTTATGCCATCCTCATCGGGGGCCACGATGTAGCGTTTGACATCACTCATGATGCGAGGGTGCGTACCAGATACAATCCTGCAAAGACAGCGATTAGAGAAAGCGCTACAGAGCCTGCACCATAGGCCAGCGCTGACCCATAGGACTTGCGTTCCACCAGCAAGGCGACATCCAGGGAATAGGCCGAGAAGGTGGTAAAGCCGCCGAGAATGCCGGTGGTCAGGAAGGCCCGGGTTTCAGTGCCGACATTCAGCTTCAACCCCATAAGGGCAACCAGCAGGCCCATGGCGAAACAGCCAGCAACATTCACAATAAAGGTGTGCCACGGAAACTCGGAACCGAGCACGCGACCCGACCAGACATTGACGCCATAACGGGCCGCCGAACCTATGGCGCCGCCAAGGGCAACCCACAGCACCATGGGCATCAGAGCCAACCCTTTTGCTTGAAATAGAGCCATGGCAGGAAAGCCGACAGGACCATGATGCCAAGTGCCATGGGATAGCCGTAGACCCAGTCAAGCTCCGGCATGAATTTGAAGTTCATGCCGTAGATGCTGGCAACGAGAGTGGGCGGCAGGAAGACCACGGCGGCCACCGAGAAAATCTTGATGATACCGTTCTGCTCAATGGTGCTCATGCCGAGTACTGCATCGAGCAGGAAGCTGATCTTGCCGTTGAGGAACGAGGCATGGTCGGTAAGCGACTGGATGTCGCGCTGCAGAACCTTGATGCGGGCACGGTTGTCCTTCATGTCCTTGGTCTGGCGCGTCTGGTCGACGATGGCCTGCATAAAGGCGACCATGCGCCCGATCGAGACCAGGCTTTCTCGCATCTTGGAATTGAAGTCCCCCTCTTCGCCAATCTTTTCGAGAAGTTCGGAGAGATTGAGCGGCTTCTTGCGAGCCCTCCGGCCGGAGGTGGTGCGGCTGTTGTTAAAGGTCTTGCGCGAAGTTTCGTCAACAATGAGACCAACCCGCTCGAGATGGTCAGCGGCGCGGTCCACCACGGCTTCAAGCAGGCTCACGAAAATGCCCCAACCCGTCATGGCGGTTGTTTGCGGTTTCATGGCACGGTGGACGTAAACGGGGAAGGCCTGGGGGTGATGGTAGCGGATGGTGATGAGTTGATTGCCCTTGATGATGAAGGTCACGGGCGAGGATTCGGGCCTGTCATTCTCGCCGCGGCGGATCAGGTTGGCGGTCATGAAGGCGGCGCCATCCTCTTGATAGAGGCGGCTTGAGGCCTCAATTTCAGCGAGCTCCTCGCGGGTGGGAATGTCGATCTTGAGGGCCGCCTCGACGATTTTTTCTTCGTCGAAAGTCGGCTCCACCATATCGATCCAGACAACGCCTTCCGGCACCACATCCGTGATTGTGGGGAATCCAGTGAGGCAGCCTTTGTCCGTTCCGTAAGCTGAAAGCATGTTCGATTCTCAAGTCCAGTCCAAAACCACCTTGCCGCAGGAACCCTGTTTCATCAAGGCAAAGCCCGTGGCGAAGTCGGCGGCTTTCATGCGGTGGGTGATGACTTTGCGCACGTCAAGGCCCGATTGCAGCATGGCGATCATCTTGTACCAGGTTTCAAACATCTCGCGGCCATAGATGCCCTTTATGGTGAGCGATTTGAAGATCACGCGGTTCCAGTCCACCGGCACGGGGCTCGAGGGGATGCCCAGCATGGCAATCTTGCCGCCGGTGATAATGTGATCGGTCATCTGGTCAAAAGCCTGGGGGGCACCTGACATTTCAAGGCCGATGTCAAAGCCTTCGCGCATGCCGATGCGCTGCATGACCGATTTCAGGTCTTCCTTGGAGACGTTCACGGTGACCGCATCGGTCACCTGGTTGCAGAGCTCGAGGCGGTAGTCGTTGATGTCGGTGATCACAATGTGGCGGGCGCCGACATGGCGGCAGACGGCGGCGGCCATGATGCCGATGGGGCCTGCCCCGGTGATCAGCACATCCTCGCCGACGAGATCAAATGACAGAGCGGTGTGAACCGCGTTGCCGAGGGGATCGAGGATGGCGCCGATTTCATCGTCAACCTCGGGCGGGAGGTGAATGGCGTTGAAGGCGGGAAGCTTGAGGTATTCGGCAAAGGCGCCCGGCACATTGACGCCCACGCCCTTGGTTTCGGGATCAAGATGGAAATGTCCGGCGCGGGCCATGCGGCTTTTCATGCCGATCAAATGGCCTTCGCCGGACACCCGGTCGCCCACTTTCACGGTGCGGACGTGGCTGCCGATTTCCGTCACCACGCCGGCATATTCATGGCCCACCACCATGGGCACGGGAATGGTTTTCTGGGCCCATTGGTCCCATTTCCAGATGTGCAGGTCGGTGCCGCAGATGCCGGTTTTGGCAACCTTGATGAGAATGTCATCGGGACCGATCTGGGGGATGGGTTCATCACGGAGAACGAGGCCTTCCTTGGCTTCAGCTTTGACCAGCGCGCGCATCAGATCACTCCCAGTTCCTTGCCAACCGCCGTGAAGGCTGAGATGGCGGTATCAATATCTGTGGGCGAATGGGCAGCGGACATTTGCGTCCGGATCCGCGCCTGCCCTTTCGGCACCACGGGGAAAAAGAAGCCCGTCACATAGATGCCGCGCTCATAGAGTTTCGCGGCCATGTCCTGGGCCAGCTTGGCTTCGCCCAGCATCACTGGAATGATCGGGTGTTCGCCCGCCAAGAGATTGAAACCGGCCTTGCTCATGCCGGCGCGAAAGCGCTTGGCATTGTCGAAGAGTTTGGCGCGAAGGTCATCGCCCTGCTCGGCCAGATCGATGGCCTTGATCGCGGCGGCAACGATGGGCGGCGGCAGGGCATTAGAGAAGAGATAGGGGCGCGAGCGCTGGCGCATGAGATCGACGATGGGTTTGGCGGCTGCGATATAGCCTCCGGCAGAGCCGCCCAGGGCTTTTCCGAGTGTACCGGTGAGGATATCAACCTTGATCCCGGCGCGCGCGGGTGTTCCCCTGCCTTGCGGGCCGGTAAAGCCAGTGGCGTGGCAGTCATCCACCAAAATGAGGGCATCATAGGTATCGGCCAGCTTCCTGATTTCACCAAGCTTGGCGAAATAGCCGTCCATGGAAAAAACGCCGTCGGTGACGATCACGATGCGGCGCTTGGCCTGGTCCCGCGCGAGCCGCAGTTGCGCCTCCAAATCCGCCATATCGCCATTGGAATAACGATAGCGGGCCGCCCTGCTCAAGCGCACCCCATCAATAATCGAGGCATGGTTCAAGGTGTCGGATACGATGGCATCCTGCTCGCCGAAAAGCGGCTCGAACACGCCGCCATTGGCGTCAAAACAGGCGGCGTAGAGAATGGCCTCGTCCATTTGCACATAACTGGCGATGCGGCGCTCAAGCGCGAGGTGCAGGTCGCTGGTTCCGCAGATGAAACGCACGGACGCCATGCCGAGGCCGTGGCTGTCCAGAGCCTCTTTTGCAGCCTTAATGAGGGCAGGATGGTCGGCTAAGCCCAGGTAGTTATTGGCACAGAAATTCAGTACCTTACGATGATTGCCCACCTCAATATGCGAACTTTGCGGCGAGAGGATTGGCCGCTCGGTTTTCCACAGGGAAAGGGCTCGAATAGACTCAAGTTCTGTTGCGATGTCGGCAAGGGTGGATGACATGAAGGGACTCCTTGGCTTCTCATGCCTCTCCCCGGCACAATCTGCAAGCCGTGAGTTTGTTTCATGAGGGGTCTATGCTAAGGGCACGCCCATGACAGAACCTATTCATATTATCGGAGCCGGAATGGCGGGGTCCGAGGCGGCCTGGCAGGTGGCGCAAGCGGAGGTTCCCGTAGTGCTGCACGAGATGCGGCCCAAGGTGGGGACCGAGGCCCACAAGACCGGCGGCTTTGCCGAGCTCGTATGTTCCAACTCGTTCCGGTCCGATGACGCTGACCAGAATGCTATCGGGCTTTTGCATTGGGAAATGCGCGCAGCGGGTTCGCTGATCATGGCAACCGCTGACCGGCACCAGGTTCCCGCAGGCGGGTCGCTGGCGGTGGACCGCGATGCATTTTCGGCGGAGGTTACGGAGACGCTCAAGGCCCATCCCCTTGTCACAGTTGAATATCACGAGATTGAGGGATTGCCGCCAGAAGACTGGGACAGCGTCATCGTGGCCACGGGGCCTTTAACCTCCCCTGCCCTGAGCAAGGCCATCGGGCAAATGACGGGCGAAGCGGACCTTGCCTTCTTTGACGCCATTGCACCGATCATTCACCGCGAAACCATCGACATGGACAAGGCGTGGTTTCAATCGCGCTATGACAAGGTGGGTCCGGGCGGCACGGGCAAGGATTACATCAATTGCCCGATGGACCGGGCGCAGTATGAAGCCTTCGTGCAGGCACTGCGCGATGGCGAGAAAACCGATTTCAAAGAATGGGAAAAATCCACGCCCTATTTCAGCGGCTGCCTGCCCATCGAGGTGATGGCGGAAAGCGGCTCGGAGACGCTGCGCCATGGCCCGATGAAACCACGGGGGCTGACCAATGCGCACCAGCCGGAGGTGAAGGCCTATGCGGTGGTGCAGCTCCGGCAGGACAACAAGCTGGGCACGCTTTACAACATGGTGGGTTTCCAGACGAAGCTGAAATATGCGGATCAGATTCGGGTATTCAAAACTATTCCAGGTTTGGAGAATGCGGAGTTTGCGCGGCTTGGCGGCTTGCATCGCAATACCTTTCTCAACAGCCCCAAGGTTCTTGATGAGCGGCTGCGGCTCAAGGCCTGCCAGCGCCTGCGCTTTGCCGGGCAGATCACTGGGGTTGAGGGCTATGTGGAAAGTGCGGCCATGGGGCTTATGGCGGGGCGCATGGCGGCGGCGGAACGCCGGGGTGAACCGTTTGCCGTTCCTCCTGCAACCACGGCCCATGGCGCGCTGATCAATCACATTACCGGCGGGCATATCGAGACCACCGACAAGGGCACCGGTTCCTTCCAGCCAATGAATGTGAACTTCGGGCTGTTCCCACCGGTTGATGCGCCCAAGCGCGTTGAAGGCAAGCGGCTTGACCACACGGAAAAGGCGGCCGCCCGAAAGCGCGCCTTTACGTCGCGCGCCAAGGCAGATTTCACGGCGTGGCTCGGCGGCGCTGTGGCTATTGCCGCAGAATAAGCCAGAAGCGGGCTGAACCCAGATTGCCGGATGTTCCGTAGATGGAATCGATTGCGATCAAAACACCGGGTGCAATTTCGATGGTGATCGCCGGCTGCTTGCCGCTATCGACCGAGAGCCTTGCTTTGGTTTTTTCCAACAGTTCCTTCACGGCAATTTTGTAGGTCACCGACTCCAAACGGATCGTCAGTGTCGTTGCGTCATAAAGGGCCGTCATCGCCGGCTGTTCGACGGCGGGTGTATAATTTTGCATGGCTTGCAGCGGCCCGACGAGGCGCTTGGCTCCAGTCAGGTCCACGGACAAAGGAACATTCGAGGTGAAGTTCAGGTAATCTTCCGGACGTTGCGGATTTTCGCTCCCCAGGAA
Source organism: Hyphomicrobiales bacterium (assembly GCA_038330285.1). Lineage (GTDB taxonomy): Bacteria > Pseudomonadota > Alphaproteobacteria > Rhizobiales > Aestuariivirgaceae > Aestuariivirga. The sequence goes on from JBBQNU010000053.1 coordinate 10,043, forward strand.
CGCAGCGATTTTGCCCACCAGATCCCATTTGTCGGTCGCCGTCTTGAAGGGATCCTGTTCGACACCATCAAACCAGGGCCGCAGGCGATCCAGACCATTCACATCCCGCAGGGCATAGAGAATGGAATTGCCCTGGTTGATCGCCTCGCCTGAAAGCTTGTTTGGTGACACAACCGCCTTGCCATCCTTGAACAGGCCGTTGCTTTCGAAAATTGCCGCGAGACGGTTGACCTGGCTTGCGATGGTAAGGCCGTTGGCGCCCATTGGGCCTGCGGACCCTAGGAGCAGGAGAACCGCGATGCCGCCGAGAATGGCGCGCATGTCGGCGCGGTTGCGGCGGAAGGCGAGATAGGCGGTAAGCGCTGCCGCCCAGATGGCAACAAGCAGGATGCCGTAGCGGTCCGGTGTCACGCCATAGTCTGAGATACGCCGCCAGATGGCGATGGCGAGCAGGGTGGCTGGCACGATGGTGAGCCAGAACCAGCCGCGAATGAACCTGCGCAGCAGGCGCGTGCCCTGCTCGCGCCAAGGCCAGGCGATAAGCCAGGCGCCGGTTCCGCCCACGGCGAAAATGGTAACGATTGTGGCGATCTGGCCTTCTGGCAGGTTTTGTTCAATGGCGATTTTCACCGCATAGGCATGGAGGATTACGGCGTAGATCAAAATGACCGGCACCAATACATAGTTCACCAGCACGGAAACGCCACGCTCCAGCATGGAGCCTTTCTGGCTTGCGAGATCGACTTCCTCGTCCAAATCCTTGGGCATCAATGACAGGCCATAGACGGGCGCCACCAGCGATGCGGCGGTGCTCCAGATATGTTCATGGAGATTGTTAGGGAGGTGGGCGTTGAAGAGAAAATTCAGGGATTCAACAATGGCCGAGAGCCCAGCGGCGAATAGGACGGCAACGACGCCTGAGAGGAGGATTGCCAAAACAAAATGCAAGTTGAACAGCCAGAGAGCACCCTGCTTTGCGTTATCTCTGAGATAGGGCGCTATCATCGACACGGGAATGAGGCCGGCGAAGAGAAAAAGCAGATTGCTGTCAAAGACCTCGTTAAAATAACCAAGAGCACCGGCCAGAACCGCAGCAGCAAAGGCAATCAGGATGCTGGTGATACGCGACAGCTCGCGCCCTTCGGAAAAGAGATGGGCGGCGCCTGCTGCAATAAACGCGGCGGCGGCTCCGGCGATCACATCACCGTCGTCATTCCAACTGCTACCTACGGAAACGAAGTTGACATAGGCACAGAGCAGAACGGACAGCGCTGCCGGAATGGGAAAACGCAGGAAAACCGCGGTAATGTCGGGCACAAGTTTTTCAAGCCGCGTTGCCAGTCCCATGGGTATTCCTTTCAGAAGCGATTGTTTCGTGCCGCCCACCAGAGCGCGATCTGGCGGCGGAACTGCGTGACCTCAAGCGTGCCACCGCGTTCGATTCGCGCCAAATAGAGTTTGGTGAGGCTGACCGGCAGAAAGGCCGGCATGGCGGAGGCTGGAATTGTCCCCCGCAAGGCTTGCGCTTCCTTGAGGCGCTTGCGGGCATGGGCGCAGAGTTGCGTGATGGTTTCCTTCTCGCCAATATCTTGCACCATGTCGCTGGGAAGGTAGCGGGCTTTTTGCCAGCGCAGTACGCCCGCTAAACCAAATGCAACGCCAGCAAGTCCGGCGGCTTCAGCAGCACCCTTGCCGAGGATCAATGCGGCCATTTGAATGAGGGAGGATGAGGTTTCGCCGAGATAGCCTTCGAGATCGGCAAGGCTTGGCATGGGATCGTCAAAGAGATCGAATTCGCGGGCGATGACGAGATTCTGAAGGGCATGTTTGGGCAGATCGCCTTTGGCGATGGCCGCGACCAGAGCCTGCGCCACGGGATGATCAGGGGTGCGGCCAGCGTAGATTCCGTCAAGTGTGTCGAGCCACCATTGCTGGCGCACCAGGCCAACCTGAGGTTCGCTCACGGCTTCGCGGATGCGGGTGATTTCGACATTGAAGGCGTAGAGGGCGAAGAGATGGGGCCGCACGTCCTGTGGCGCGAAAAGGCTGCTCAGGAAGCGGTCCTTGTCGGCCCTTGCCACAATATCCTGACAATGGTCGCTCACAAGGCGTCCTGCACCGCGATGAAGGCAGCCGCCACCTTGCGCTTTTCCGCGAGCAAGACACCGTAAGTGCGCACGGCCGAGCCGGTGCTCATGAAATCAAGCGGCAGATTCCGTTTGGCGAAGAGTTCAACGATGGCTTTTGGCGGCCGGTTCATGGCAACGCCAGTGCCGAGAAGCAGAAAATCAATGTCCCTGTTTTCGGCGAACAACAAATCAAAATCGCCTGGCTTCAATGTTGCGAGATCGCTGACATCCCAGCGATACATGCCGCTGGGCAGCACTAGCAAGGAACCCTGATGCGACATGCCGGCAAAGCGGAAGCCGCCGTTGCCATAGGCCTCGATGGGAGCCCGTCCCGGATAGTGCGGGCTCAAGGGCTGACCGGTTTTGCCTTCACCAATTCTTTTGCGCCTTCACGATTTGTGCACAAGAGAATGAGAACCGGAGAGGCAATAAAGATCGAGGAATAGGTGCCGATGATCACACCCCAGATCATGGTGAAGGTGAAGCCGCGCAAGACTTCACCGCCAAAAATGTAGAGCGCGATCAGGGCGAGCATGGTGGTGACCGAGGTGAGAATGGTGCGCGGCAGAACCGAATTCAGCGAGAAATCAATAAGATTGGCAAGCGGCATGGATTTGTATTTGCGCAGGTACTCACGGATGCGGTCGAAAACCACCACCGTATCGTTGAGGGAATAGCCGACGATGGTAAGAATGGCGGCGATAATCTGCAGGTTGAACTCGATTCCCAAAAGGCAGAAGAGACCGATGGTCAAGAGCACGTCGTGAAGAAGCGACATCACGGCGCCCACGGCGAATTGCCATTCGAAACGGAACCAGACATACATCAGAATGCAGAGAATGGCGGCAACAACCGCAATGATGCCTTGCTCGGCCAATTCGCTCGACACCTTGGGGCCTACAACATCCACACTGCGGTATTCAATGCCCGGGCCAAGCGCCGTCTTGATTTTGTTCACGACCGCCTGCTGGGCCGCGTCGCCGCCCTCCTGGGCACCGACACGGATCATGAGGTCATTGGGCGAGCCAAATTCCTGGAGCTCGATTCCACCGAATCCCAAGCCGTCGAGGGTGGAGCGCAACTGGTCGATATTGGCGGCCTGTACCGTCCGGACGGTAATTACGGTGCCGCCCTTGAAATCAACGCCGACGTTGAGTCCGATAAAGATAAACAGCAGCACCGAGGCAAGGGATACCACCCCCGAGAAGAAAAAGCCAAAGCGGCTGATCAGCAGGAAGGGAATTTTGGTATCGTCTGGAATGAAACGGATCGGCTTGAATGCCATATGAATTACTCCGCTCTCAGAGCGGAACCTCCTTAGGTTTGGTCCGGCGCGCCCAGAATGCTATTATGAAACGGGTCACCGTGTAGGCCGTGTACATTGTGGTCAAAATGCCAATGGCATGTGTAATGGCAAAGCCCCGCACCGGGCCGGAGCCCACGCCAAAAAGCACCACCGCGGCGATAAGTGCGGTGAGATTGGAGTCAACAATTGTTGCAAAGGCCGCCTTGAACCCAGTTTCAATGGAATTGAGCGCGGTACGGCCGTTACGCCACTCCTCGCGCATGCGCTCAAAAATGATAACGTTTGAGTCAACCGCCATGCCCAAAGTCAGAACAATGGCAGCAATACCGGGCAGGGTCAGCGTGAAGCCAACGGCCGACATGACAGCAATCAACAGCATGAGGTTGATGAGCAAGGCAATGTTCGCAAAGATGCCGAACAGGCCATAGGCCACAACCATGAAGATGAGGACCAGAACTAGGCCAATGACGCAGGCGTTGAAGCCTGCCCGGATGGAATCGGAGCCAAGGCTTGGACCAACGGTGCGCTCTTCAACAATGGTCAGTTTGGCGGGCAAGGCGCCGGAGCGCAGGACAACGGCAAGGTTGCTGGATTCTTCCGTGGTAAAATTGCCGGAAATCTGGCCCGAGCCACCCAGGATGGGCTCATTAATGTTGGGATAGCTCACGATCTCATTATCAAGGATGATGGCGAATGGTTTGCCGACATTTTCCGAGGTGAGTTTGCCAAAACGCAGCGAACCTTTTTGGTTGAAGCGGAAGCTGACGACGGATTGATTGTTCTGATCGAAACTCGGTTGCGCGTCGGTCAGATCCGCGCCATCCACGGTGGCGCGACTGGAGGTTTGGACCCACAGTATCTGCTCAGGCTGATCCTTCACCGGCAAGGCGCGGCATTCCTGCGGCGGATTTTGGCTGGCCCCGGTGGGCTGTTCCTGGCAGAGGAGCTGGAACGTGAGCTTTGCGGTGCGGCCAATGACATCCTTTACCTGATCGGGATTTTGCACACCGGGCAACTGGATGGCGATGCGGTCTTTGCCTTGCTGCTGAATGGAAGGTTCCGACGTGCCAAGGGCATTGATGCGGTTTTCTACAATCTTCAGGGATTGCCCGATGGCAATTGCGATCTTTGCATCGAAGCCCGGTTCTGAAAAGGCGAAATTTGAGACCTCGCCTTCGGTAGCGAGATTGAAAAGATTGACGGCAAGTCCGGATGCCATCAGTCCGCCGGACAAGGGCTGCTGCAGCTTCTGCAACTCAGTTTTGGCTTTTGCCGCATCGGCAATATCAGACAGGCGAACCGATACGCCATTTTCCGTCCGGGTAATGCCCTTGTAGCCGATTTTAGCTTCACGAAGGCTGGCGCGAATATCGCTCGAGAGCTGAAGAATGAGCTGGTCGCGAAGGTCTTTCTTATCAACCTCCATCACCACGTTAGATCCGCCCTGAAGATCAAGGCCCAAGGTCATGGTCTTCGCGCCAATTGTATCGAACATCACCTTTTGCCAGGCGGGGGGCAACACGTTAGGCAATGCGAAGATCAAGCCGATCAACACCGACGCCAGAATGGCAATCGTCTGAAATCTGGAGAAATGCAGCATCTAGCTTGTTACCGCCGCATCACTTCGTTTCGGCCTTGGCGGGCTCGCCCTTGGCGCGCACGTCGCTAATGCCCTGGCGGAGCACACGGACCTTCACATTCTCGCCCACTTCGACAAGCAGTTCCTTGTCGTCCACAACCTTAGCGACACGGCCGATGAGTCCGCCGTTTGTGACAACCGTATCACCGCGGGAAATCTTGCTGATTACGTCCTGATGCTCTTTCAATTTGCGCTGTTGCGGGCGGATGAGCAGAAACCAGAACACCGCCATGATCATCACCAGCGGCAGGATCATTCCCATGAAATCTCCCATGCCGGGCGAACCGGCGGACTGGGCAAAGGCGGGGGTTATGAACATGGGTTGCTCCTGAGTGTGTTGGCCTAGTAAAGGTTTGCGCGGAATATAGCGATGGATTGCGCCATTGCAACGCCGGATTTAGGACTCTTTACGGCGCGCGGCTTGCGAGCTAAGAGCTTGGCATGGTTACAAAATCCCAGAACAGCCTGATCGCCCGCATCGCCAACGCACTGGACCGCCTGGCGCCGCTTCCGCCAAAACCCGGCAATCTCGGGCGTTCCAGCGCTTTCGTCTGGCATGCGTCGCCACCTGCGCTTGAGCCCGTTGCCAATGTGAACCGCGTTGAATTGCAGTTGCTCAAAGGCATTGACCAGACACGCGACACGCTGCTGGAAAACACGCGGCGTTTCGCCAAGGGCCTACCTGCCAACAACGCGCTGCTGTGGGGGGCGCGCGGCATGGGAAAATCCTCGCTGGTCAAAGCGGCGCATCATCAAGTGAACGAAGAGCATGGCGGAAAGCTCAAGCTCATCGAGATTCACCGGGAAGACATTGAAAGCCTCCCTGCCCTCATGACGATCTTGCGGAGTTCGCCCAAGCTTTGCTTCATCGTGTTCTGCGATGATCTTTCTTTCGACGGGCAGGACACGTCCTACAAGTCGCTAAAGGCAGCGCTTGATGGCGGCATCGAGGGGCGTCCGGAAAACGTTATCCTCTACGCCACGTCGAACCGGCGCCATCTCCTTCCGCGCGACATGATCGAGAATGAACGGTCGACGGCTATCAATCCGTCGGAGGCGGTGCAGGAAAAGGTTTCCCTGTCAGACAGATTTGGCCTGTGGCTGGGTTTTCACAACTGTTCGCAGGATGAGTTCCTCGACATGGTTGACGGCTATGCAGCGCATTACAAGCTGCCGGTGAAGGGTTCTCAGCTTCATGCAGGCGCCATTGAATGGTCGGTCACCCGCGGCAGCCGTTCAGGCCGCGTGGCCTGGCAATACATTCAGGATGTGGCCGGCAAGACGGGAACCAGGCTCGCGGCCAAATAGCGAAGGCCCGGCATTGCTGCCGGGCCCAGGCTTGCAGAGGATCTTACGTACTCTAGTTCGATGCGGTTGTGGACGCCAGGAACTTCAAGGGGTCCATGGCGGTTGCGCCTTTGCGAACTTCAAAGTGCAATTGCGGGCTGGAAACGGAACCGGTCTGGCCGGCCTTGGCAATGACGTCGCCGCGCTTGACGATGTCGCCACGTTTCACAAACAATTCCTTGGCATGGGCATAGGCCGTGACCCAGCCGCCCTCATGGCGGATGAGCACGAGGTTGCCGTAGCCCTTCAACTCGTTGCCGGCATAGGCGACAACGCCACTTTCGGCGGCGCGCACACCGGTGCCTTCCGGCACGGCAATGTTGATGCCTTCGTTTTTCAAACCGTTGGGCTTGGCGCCATATTCAGAAATGATCTTGCCCTTTACCGGCCACCGCATGCTGCCCATGGTGGGCGCCGCATCGGCTTCAGCAGTTTGCTGCTGAACCGGCTTTGCAATCGGCACTTCTTCATCCAGCGCCGGTTTTTTCAGCGTGAGGCTCTGTTCGGTATCATCGGTTTCAACCGGATCGTCATTGGAGGCGATCCGCTCGGATTCTCCAACCGCCGGAACTTTCGAGACAATGGACTTGGCCTTGCCGCCCGGCACGCGGAGGCTTTGGCCAACGCTCAAAGCCTCGTCATGAGACAGGCCATTCAGGTCAGCAATGGCGAAGGGCGAAACGCCGTATTTGCGGCCAAGTGAAAACAGGGTTTCTCCGCTTGCCACTCTATGCCTGCCGCCGGAAGCCTTCTTGACTGGCTCGTCGGAAGCATAGTCTTGTTCCTCTTGCGGAACGAAGGATGGTTTGGGGGCCTTAACTTGGGCAACGCCGGGGATGCGCAAGACGCGGCCGGTGCTGACCGTATAGGGAGGGGCAATGCCATTGGCCGCCGCCAGTTGGGCAACGGTCAGGCCATTGGCCCTGGAAATTGAATAGAGCGTCATGCCCTGTTCGACGCGCACGGTTCCACCCTTGGGGATCGACGTCGTATTTCTTGTGGATTCGACAGCCATAGGCTCCGAATAGGACGGCTGGTTATAGGCCGGCTGCTTATAGGCCGGCTTTTTGTAGGTGTAGTTGTTGCCCGCATAGTTTGGTGAACCGAGCGGCGCGCTGGCCAGCGGACGGGAAACGATCTTGTCATCACCGGATGATTCATAGGACGGCGCGTAGGTGGTGCGCTTCTTGGGAACCGATGCCGTATAGACCGGATCGACGTCCGAAGGATTTTCAGATGACGCGTTATCCGCGAAGCGATCTACGGAATTTGAGCATGCGGCCAGCATGACCGCCAAGGCCGCTGACGCCAGAACATTGAACTTTGAGAGGCCTTTTGGGGCGCCTGAATCGATACGCATACGCGAACTCCACCTACGAACTTACCGATCAATAATGGCCCGTTCAGGTTAATGGAGGGTTTATGGCTGAGCGCTATCCCAATAATAATTCTGCATTATTCGACGACAACGGTGGCGCCGATCTCAACCCGGTTGAAGAGATCGATCACTTCGTCATTCATCATGCGGATGCAACCGGAGGAGACGGCCTTGCCGATGCTCCAGGGCTGGGTTGTGCCGTGAATGCGGTATTCCGTGTCGCCGATATAGAGGGCGCGGGCACCCAACGGATTTTCAGGGCCACCCGGCATGAAGGCCGGAATGACGTGGCCCTTTTTGGCTTCGCGCTCAATCATCACCTTTGGCGGGCGCCAGTCGGGCCAGGTTGCCTTGCGGGTAATCGAGTCCTGGCCTGACCAGGTGAAACCTTCGCGGCCAACGCCCACCGGATACATGATCGCTCTATTGTTTGGCAGCACATAGTAGAGACGCCGCTCGGCGGTGCGGATCAAGATGGAACCGGCGGCCATGGGTTCAAAAAAATCCACGGTCCGGCGCGTTGTTCCCGGCGCTTGCTGCGGCGTGTACAAGCTTGCGGTCTGGCTGTTGTCCATGCCGCCGTAAATCTTGAACATTCCGGGATCGAATTTTATCTGCCCGGCGAGAACCGGCGGGCCTATCAAAACGCAGCAGGCGGCCGCAGCCGCCAAAACATACTTACGCATATTCACTCACCTACCTCGGCATAACCCACGCCGCTTCTCAATTGTGACGCAGGAGCGTTAAGGCCTGCTTAAATCTCCTGGCCCT
>JBBQNU010000054.1:0-17917 GCA_038330285.1 Hyphomicrobiales bacterium
TTCTCAAGCTATGCCCAGGCCCAGCACATCATCGAAACATGGAGGAATGACTACAATCACAACCGGCCCCACACGAGCCTCAACGGGCTCACGCCAATCGAATTTGCAAACCGGGCCAATCTGGACCAAAACCTGAACAGGGCTAACTTATGAATGAAGGCATATCGGGGAGCAGGTCATTGGGGCCATTCACCATTTTTTTGGTTCTTTCCAAAATGTCAGAATATTGAAGCAAAGAAGCCCACCAATTTTAGTTGGCGGGCTTCAATTTATGCTGCGTTTACAAGTTCAGTGGGCATCCAGACCGGACTGTTTGCCGACTGCTTCATAATTGTAATGCTACGATCACAATCGGAGCGATTGTGATAACTCTCACTGCTTACAGCAATTGTTTTGCCGTTAGACGCTTCATAGGTCCAACGCCATAGGTTTTGATTGTCCTTGTACATCCAATACGAAGGATAGGGTCGCGTAGTCATGAGTCACCTCATTTTGAGCGATACCGAGCTTGACTTTATCGGGCAGCTGGAGTCCTATGCGGACGCAAATCATTGCCTGTCCCACGCTCGGTAACAATTGAGTGGGGCGGTTACTAAAAATGAGGCTGTTGGGTGTAGTGACCCGACAGCCTTTTTACTAACCGCAGTCGCCCATGATTAAGAAGCGTACACCGACGCAGAGTCAACGAGTCAACCTGTGGATAACCCCATTAGCTCAATAAGATATTGAGTTTGTTGATTTATTGAAAAGATCTTCACAGTTTTTACACAGCTTATCAACATTTGCTGACCTGCTGATTCTCCAGTTTTTTGAATCCATGATGGAAGATTCGCTGCTTGAGAAGGTTTAAGATTCCCAAACGATACTATTTGTAATTGCAAAACATGACCCTCAAAGAATTCTACCGGAAAGAAAAATATATCGCCCTGCATGCGCAATCCAGCGGGTTTCGCATTGTCAAATACTGCGTGCTGCTCGTGATCGCCGTTGGCGTAAATGCATGGAAGGGCTGGGGTGCAGTAGGGCTCTTGCTCCTTCTGCTTTCTATCGCAGGAATTTGTTTGCATTTCTTCTTCCGCTGGAAAACGCAGGCGTGGACAAAGTCCTGGGGGCTTTACAAGCGCATCCCTTTCGAAGGGGAATAATCTGGCCCAAGGCCCCGACTATTCAATGCGGTGGACTTCATGTATTGAATTGTCCGGGGATAATCATAGGCAAGGGGGTCTGAAATGAACGAAGCGCTTCTTTTTCTGCATCTCGTCGGCCTCATGCTCGGTGCCGCCGGCGGTTTTGCCAGCGCCGTGATCATGCGCCGCGCGCTGGTGCTTCCCGCCGCTGAAGCCAAGGTGGTGCGGGGGCTGGGGCCGATCCTGGCGAATGTCTCCCTCACCGGGCTGATCCTGATGTGGGCCACCGGCCTCATCCTGGTGTGGAGCAAGTGGAGCGGCATTGCCAGCCTTCCCGACATGTTCTGGATCAAGGCCATCTTCATCCTGTCGCTCACCGCCGTGACCGCCCTCATTCACATGACCTACGCGGAAATCCGCAAAGGCAATGTGGCGCTGGCCGCGCGGCTTCCCAGGCTGGGGCCGATGGCCGGCGTATCAGCGTTGCTGGCCGTGCTTTTCGCGGTGCTGGCCTTCAACTAGGGCCCTTCTTCTCCCCACATTCAGAACTTTATCAGAATTCGCTCAGGACACGGGCGGCAGGAAGCGGCATCTGTTCGGCCATTGGCGGGGACAAGTCCCGCTCAAACCAGACACACGGGCGGCCGCCGTGGTGCATTGAAAGCAATGCCTCAGGTGCTGCCACTTTAGGAAGGACCAACGCCGTGACCGAATTTCTCAGTAACGTTTTCATCAAGGACTACCCCGCACTCATCTTTGTGGCGCTCGCCCTGGCGGCTTCCGCCTATATGCCTTGGGCACGGCTTGCCGCTGTGCTGCAAAAATATCCCATTGCCGCGTTTTTCACCTTGACGCTCGCAGTGACCTGGCTTGCCTTCATTCCCTATTGCTATTCAACCGACAGCATTCCCTGGTTCACCTTCGGGCCTATGGTGGCGGGCATCACCATGGCCGCCGTAACGGGTGGTTTTGCCCAAGTCAAATCGCTGTTGGCCGCCACCTTCCGCTGGAAGGTGAACCCAATCTGGTATGTGGCGGCCATCGGCTTGCCCTTTGCCTCGCAGTATCTTTCCGTGCTTCTCAATCCGCTGTTTGGTTCAGCCGCACCCGCTTGGGGCAACATTCCGCCTGTCATGGAAATCATTCCGATGGTGGCATTGCTTCTGGTGTTCAGTGGTCCCATTGGCGAGGAAATCGGCTGGCGCGGCTTTGCCCTTCCCCGTCTTCTCGAAAAATACGCGGCCCTTTCGGCCAGCCTGATCCTCGGTTCAGTCTGGGCCATCTGGCACCTGCCGCTGATCCTGGTAAATGACTTTACTGCCTACGGCGCCTTGATGCCGGTAGTCGCCTCCATCGTCTTCACCTGGGTGTTCCAGAACAGCAGGGGCAGCGTGCTGCTGGCGATTCTGATGCATGCCTCGTATCAGAACAGCGTGCGCTATCTCGGAAAGGTGTTCACCGACGGCGACCACGTGCAGCAGCAGTGGCTTGGCAATGGCATCTGGCTCGTGATGATTGCCGCCATCCTGCTGGTGTACGGAACCAGGAGTTTCATGAACCGCACGCCGAAGCGCGCTGAACTCCTGGCGCAGACGTAAGGTGGAAATTTCCCGCAACACGAGGCGGCGCCCCGCAAGGCGCCGCTTTTACCTTGCCCGCTTCTGGGAGATTGACCCGGCCTGCAACTCGTTGTTGAGTGCCGAGATTGTCTTGTCAGACCGGGAGAGCGGGCCGCGATGCAAACCGAAACGGCCGATCAGGTATTCAGCTTCGGCGGATTTACCCTCGACCTGCGGAAGGGCATTCTGCAGCGCGGCGGCGAACCGGCTTTCCTGCGTCCCAAGGCCCAGGCCCTCCTTACTCACTTGGCGCAAAACATCGGTCGCGTCGTTCCCAAGGCGGAACTCATGGATAGCGTCTGGCCCGGCATCTACGTCACCGAGGATTCACTCACCCAGTCCATCCGAGAAATCCGGAAGGTTTTGGGCGATGACAAGCAGGACATCATCCGCACCATTTCCAGGCGGGGCTATATGCTGGCGGTAACGGCGGAGCCCATGGCTGACACCGGCGGCCAGCCCATTGTCGCGGTGTTGCGCTTTCGCAATGAAACCGGCGATTCCGCTCAGGTGCCATTGGTTGATGGTTTTGCCGAGGACATCATCAACGGTCTGGCACGTTTCGGGACCGTGACGGTGCTGGCCCGCAACTCGAGTTTTTCCATCGCCTCTGAATTGAAATCTGACTGGTCGCTGGCACGCGTCAGGATCGGTGCCGACTATCTGGTGGAAGGCACCATCCGGCGTTACGGAAAAAGCTTCCGGGTAGCAGCCAGCCTCGTTGATGCGGCGAACCTTGTGCAGCTCTGGGGCGAGCGTTACGATGCCGACGGCGATGACATATTTTCAATCCAGGACGACATCATCGAACGGATCGTTAGCCGCCTGGTCGCCCGGCTCGACGATGCCGGCGTCAGTCGTGCCGCACTAAAACCGTTTACAAGTCTTGCCTCATACGAATTGACGCTGCGCGGCGTCGCCATGCTGCGGCGAGACAATCCGGCCGACACGGCAACCGCACGGGACTTTTTCAAACAGGCAATTGCCAAGGACCCGGCCTACGGCCTTGCCCATGCCCATCTTGCGTTTTCCCTCGTGATGCTTGGCGGCTATGGCTGGGCGCCGCTTGATGTGCTGTCACAGGCGCAGGACCTCGCCACCAGGGCCATCATGCTGTCGCGCGACCAGCCGGCCGGACATCGCGTGCTGTCTTTCACGCAGATGTACCTGCGCGACCATGCCGGGGCGGAACACAGCTTGCGGCGGGCAATAGGGCTAAATCCTTACGATGCGGAAAGCACGCAGCAGATGGGTTACCTGCTCACGCTTCGGGGAAGGCCCGTCGAGGCATTGGAATATTTTGACCGGGCGGTTCGCCTCGATCCCATTTATCCGCCGTGGTACAATCAGGACCGTTCGCTCGCGCTCTATTCCATCGGTGATTACGCCGGCGCGGTGGCTGTCATTCAACCCACTTCCGCCTTGCCGCCCTGGACGCGGACAATACTGGCAGCTGCCTATGCCCAGCAAGGCGAACTGGAACAGGCCCGTTTTCATGCGGCCAAAATAAGCGAACGCGATCTGGCCTTCTCGCCGGTTCATTACGCCAGGTCAGGCGTGGCGTTTGAACATCCGGCTGACTTCCAGCATTTCGCCGAAGGCGTGTTCCTGGCGCTCGGGTTGCCATCGGAATAAAATCAGAACTCCCTCAGTACTTTTCCTTTTCCCTTCGCCAAGGTATCCTTCGTCAGCGAATGCTGGTGAAGCAGGAAGGCCACCATGGATAATTCACGCAAGGCATTTATCTTTTATTCAATCACGCTGGCCCTTTCCGTGGCTGTGGCCTTCACGGTGCCTTGGATTGGTGAGGCGAGCCTTCCCGTCACCATGCTCACGCCAACCATCGCGACATTGATCATGCTATCGCTGGTTGCGCCGGAAGGGGGCTTCCGCAAAGGGCTCTCTTTACTTGGCCTTGACCGCGCGGGATTAAAGGGTTGGCCGCTTGCCATCGCCGGGCCTGCCGCCATCCATCTCGTGGGCCTTGTTATCCTGTCCTTAGCTGGCCTTGCTATATTTACCGCACCGGAGATCACCGGTTGGGTTGGCTTCGCAATTTTCAAAATACTGTCGGGACTTCTCATCGGCACGATCTTCGCGCTGGGCGAGGAAATCGGCTGGCGCGGCTACATGCTGCCGCGCCTGCTTGGGCGCGGCGTGGTGCCCGCCATGCTGCTGGTGGGATTCCTGCACGGCGTCTGGCACCTGCCGCTCATGCTCACCACCGACTATTACCACAACACCGGAAATCCGCTGCTCATCGTGCCGCTGTTTTTGGTGACGCTCACCTTGGCCGGCGTTTTCTTTGGTTTCCTGCGGCTGTGGACCGGAAGCGTCTGGGCCGTGGCCGTAGCCCATGCTGCGGCCAACATGGCCTGGGAAATCATGACCGAAATGACCCAGACCAAATCCCCTCTCGTGCTCGAATATGTGGGCGGCGAAAGCGGCGTGATCATGATCGTGGCGCTGGCGGTCTTCAGCTTTTTCGTCATCCGCCACATGAACAGCGGAAAATTCAAGCCGGCGGTGGGATCACCCTAGCATCCGCTCCTCGATCGCGTCCCAGATCAGCACCGCGATGTCGGCCCCGCCGAAGCGTTTGACTTCGCGGATGCCGGTGGGCGAGGTGACGTTGATCTCGGTGAGCTGGTCGCCGATCACGTCGATGCCGACAAAGATCAGCCCGCGCTTTTTCAGGTCCGGCCCCATGGCTTCGCAGATCTCGCGCTCGCGCTTGGTGAGCGTTGCCGGCTCAGGCCTTCCGCCCACATGCATGTTGGAGCGGCTCTCGTGGGCGGCGGGCACCCGGTTGATGGCGCCTGCAAATTTCCCGTCCACCAGGATGATGCGCTTGTCGCCCTTCCTCACGTCGGGCAGGTATTTCTGCGCGATATAGGGCTGGTGCGGATAGGTGAGGCCGAACATCTCGAGCAGCGATGAAAAATTCTGGTCGGTTCCCCTGATGCGGAAGACGCCCACGCCGCCGTTGCCGTAAAGCGGCTTGAGGATGATATCCTCATGCTCCATGCGGAAGGCCGCAAGCTCCGAGGCGTCGCGGGTTATCAGCGTGGCCGGCATGAATTCCTTGTAGTTCAGGACGAAAAGTTTTTCAGGGGCGTTGCGCACCTCCGTGGGGTCATTCACCACCAGTGTTTTGGGGTGGATGTGGTCCAGCATGTGGGTGGCGGTGATGTAGCCCATGTCGAAGGGCGGATCCTGGCGCATGAGCACCACGTCAAACTCGCTGAGGCTGACGCGCTCTTCCTCGCCCAGCGTATAGTGATCGGCGAAATCATCGCGCACCCTGACTGCGTGGCCCGTGGCCGAAAGAATGCCGCCCGCCAGCGCCAGCGTCTTCGTCTGGTAGTAGAACAGCGTGTGGCCACGCGCCTTTGCCTCAAGCATCATGGCAAAGGTGGAGTCACCCTTGACGTTGATGTTCTCGATCGGGTTCATCTGGACGGCGACATTGAGCGACATGGTTCAGGCGTCTCCCGGAAAGGCGTTTTCAATATGTTGAGGCAAAAGGTAGGGGCTCACAACCACGATGTCAAAACGGCAGAAGTTCCGGTTGGAAATCCTGTCGCGCGCCATCCAGAAGCGCGCCGCAGCCGAGATGCGTTTGGACTGGGTGGTGGTGACCGCTTCAACGCCATGATCGCGGCTGCTGCGCGCCTTCACCTCGATGAAGGCGGTGACATCACGCCGCCGCATGATGAGGTCCACTTCGCCCTGCGGCGACTTGAAACGCTGGGCCAGCAACCGGTAGCCCTTCAGGCGCAGATACATCAGCGCCACGAACTCGGCGAAATGGCCGCGGGCTTCGGCCTTCTTGCGGGACTTACTCATTCCCGGCGCGCCAGGATGCGGGCATAGATATCCTTCTTGGCAAGATCGAAGCGCTTGGCAATGTCGGCTGCTGCCTTGGCGGCGGGCATGGTTGCAAGTGCCGCCGCAATGGCCGCTTCAATATCTTCGTCGCTGGCTTGCAATGCGCCCTGTTCCGGCGGCGCAATGACCAATGTGATCTCGCCCTTCACCGAAGGCCGCGCCGCGAGGATCGCCTGAACCTCCGTGGCCGTTCCGCGCAGCACTTCTTCATGCAGCTTGGTCAGCTCGCGCGACACGGCAACCCGGCGGTTGTTCAACACGCTTGCCACATCACCCAGCGCATCGACAATCCGGTGCGGGCTTTCAAAGGCGATGAGCGTTGCCTTTACGCCCATGAACTCGGTGAGTAGCTTCTTGCGCTCGCCGGATTTGGTGGGAAGGAAACCGAGGAAGGCGAAACGGTCCGTGGGCAGGCCGGAGAGCGCCAGCGCCGTGAGCACGGCGGAAGCACCGGGGATCGCGGTGACGGGAATGGCATGGGCCACGCAATCCGCCACAAGCCGGTAGCCCGGATCAGATACCAGCGGCATGCCCGCATCGCTCACCAGCGCAATGGCCTGCCCTTCGCTTAAGGAGCGCAGAATGGCGGGCCGCACCTTCGCCGCGTTATGTTCATGATAGGCCATGAGCCGCGTGCGGATGCCGTAGCGCTCCAGCAGCTTGGCCGTGGTGCGGGTGTCCTCGCAGAGCAGGACATCAACGGCAGCCATTGTGGTTAACGCCCTGAGCGTGACATCGCCCAGGTGCCCGATGGGCGTGGCTGTAATGTAAAGCCCGCCCGGCAATTTTTCCGCCTCGAATTGGCCCGCACCTATGCTATAGCGTTTGGGGTGGGGTAGTGTTTGTGGCTTCATGGGATACCGTTGGGGTGGCGAGGTGAGTAAACTGAGTGTAGCGCAACCGGCGCTGGGGCGGGAGTGCAGAAATCTGCTCGCCGTTTTCCTCGTGCTTCTGCTCGCGGGCTGTGGCGGCATGTCGAAGGTGGGCGACATTTTCAGCGATGATCCCGCCCCCAGCCAGGTGGCGCCGCCGCTCAAGAACACCAGCATAGCCCTGCTTCTGCCGCTGTCGGCTCCCGGCGAAACCCAGAACATTGCCCGCGCCCTGCAGCAGGCAGCCGAACTCGCCGTCAAGGATGTGGGCGGCGGCGCCCTGATTATCAAGGATTCAGGCGGCACCGCGGACATGGCCCGCACCGCGGCGGAGGCAGCGCTCAACGAAGGGGCGGGCATCATTCTGGGGCCGCTGCTGTCCACCGAGGTGCAGGCCGTCTCGCCCGTGGCCCGGGCCCGCAATGTGAATGTCATCGCTTTCTCCTCGGTAAGTTCCGTGGCAAGCCCGGGCACCTTCCTGATGAGCTTCCTGCCCGATGAGGAGGTTTCCAACGTGGTGCGCTATGCGGCGGGCAAGGGCTACCGCAACATCTCGCTGCTCTATCCCGCCTCGCAATATGGCGCGGCCATCGAGCAGGCCCTGTCCCGCTCCGCGCTCAGCGAAGGCAGCACCGTTGTGGCGGCGAAAAGCTACGCCCGCGAAGCCGCCGCCGTAACCCAGCCCGCCGCCAGCATTGCCGCCTCGCTTTCCGGACAAGGCAGCGCCCTTCTTCTGCCCGAAGGCGGCCAGATGCTGCGCACCGTGAGCGGCGCACTGGAAGGAAACGGCGTCAGCCCGCGCAGCACGAAAATTTTGGGCACCGGCCTGTGGGATGACGGGCTCACCCGCTCCACCTCCATTACCCAGGGTGGCTGGTACGCGGGCGTCGCCCCGCAACTGGTGCAGGCCTTCGAACAGAAATATGTGGCTGCCTACGGCGCCAAGCCGCCGCGCATCGCCAGCCTCGCCTATGACGCCGTGGCCTTTGCCGTGAACCTGCAGAAAACCGGCGACGTGTCCGAGGTGGGCATTGCCAGTTCCACCGGCTTCCAGGGGTCTAACGGCCTGTTCCGCTTCCGCGAGAACGGCCTGATCGAGCGCGGCCTCGCCATTCTGCAAATGGGCCCCGGCGGCCCCGATGTAATCCAGCAGGCGCCGACGAGTTTCAGTTCGCCAGCTCAGTGATCAGGGCGTTGAGCAGGCGGCGCCCCTGCGTCGTGGCCATCAGGCGGGGACCTTCGCGCTTGACCAGGCCCAGTGATTTCAAACCCGCAATCTTGTTGGGGTCCATGGTCTGGCCGCGCAGTTTTTCATAGCGCGTGAGATCGATGCCGTCACTGACCCGAAGCCCCATAATGAGATATTCCGAGGCCTGGTCTGTGGGCAGCACGACATTGTCTTCAATGATCCCATGGCCTTTTTCGGTGACCAGCTTGCGCCAGGTCTCCGGATATTTTTCCATGGCGATCGCTCTGCGGTTTTCGCCTTCGGCAATGCGCGCATGCGCACCGGGACCAACGCCCACATACTCGCCGTAGCGCCAGTAGAGCAGGTTATGCCGCGACTCCTGGCCGGGTGCTGCATGGTTTGAAACCTCGTAGGCCGAAAGCCCATGCTTCTCGGTGAGCGTTTGCGTAAGCTCAAAAAGGTCCGTGGCGCTGTCCTCATCGGGAACAATAAGCGAGCCCTTGGCCTGCAGATCGAAATAGGCGGTGCCGGGCTCGATGGTGAGCTGGTAGAGCGACATATGGCCCTCCTGTTCGCTCAGGGCCCGCGTCAGCTCATCTTTCCATTGCGCCGTTGTCTGCTGCGGCCGCGCATAGATCATGTCGAAGGAGACGCGCGGGAAAATTTTTGCGGCCAAGCGGAAGGCTTTCAACGCTTCATCGGGCGTATGCCGGCGGCCCAGCGCCTTCAAATCATTTTCATTGAGCGCCTGCACGCCGACGGACACGCGGTTCACGCCTGCCGTTCGGTAGCCCCGGAAATTTTCCGCCTCGACGCTGGTAGGATTGGCCTCAAGGGTAATTTCCACCGTATCGGCAACGGGCCAAAGCTGCGCGATCTGGTCAATGACTTCGGCCACCGCGGCAGGCGGCATCAGAGATGGCGTGCCGCCTCCAAAGAAAATGCTGCTCACCGTGCGGCCCGGCGTAATCCCGGTAAACCAGCGCAACTCAGCCGTGAGCGCTTTCGCAAACGACATCGTATCGACGTCCTGGTGGCGCACATGGGAATTGAAATCGCAATAGGGGCACTTGGCCTTGCAGAAGGGCCAGTGCACATAAATGCCGAAGGCTTCCTTAGAGGAGGGCATCGACCAGCTTTCCGAAGGCCCGGCCGCGATGCGACATCAGGGTTTTCCTAGCCGGGTCCATTTCACCGAAAGTTTGTGTTTCACCATCGGGCACAAACATGGGATCATAGCCAAAGCCGCGCGTGCCCCGGGGCGGCCAGGTCAGATGGCCATAAACCCGGCCTTCATAAAAGTGAACCTCGCCATGGGGCCAGGCCACGCACAGCGTGCAATTGAAATTGGCGCGGCGCTTTTCCGGCGCGGCAGCGCCAAGCGCCTGCAGCTTTTCCTCAACCAGGCGCATGGCCATGGCCCAATCCCGCTCCGGCCCCGCCCAGTTCGCCGTATAAACCCCGGGATCGCCGTTCAGCGCGTCAACGCAAAGGCCGGAATCATCGGCCAAGGCCACAAGGCCCGAGCGCTCCGCCGCATAGACGGCTTTCAGCTTGGCATTGCCGGTGAAGGTGGATTCGGTTTCTTCCGGCTCATCAAGGCCGAGCGATCCAGCGGACACCGCCGTGACACCATGGGGCGACAACAGCTCATTGATCTCGCGCAGCTTGCCCTGGTTATGGGTGGCCACGACGATTTTTTGATCTTTAAGAGTCTTCAACTTTGGCAAGTGCCAAATGCGGCTTTCGGCAAACTCAACCGAATTTCCGGCGGGATCGCGGATATAAAGCGAGCGGCCCCCATCGGGCCAGTCCACGATGCGTTCGATTGCTATTCCTTGCGCCGCGAAATGTTTTTGCCAGACTTTCAGTTCTTCCGCGGTGGCGCGAAAGCAGACATGGCCGCTGCCCTTTGTGCCATGGGCTGGCGGGCCCTTGTCGGAGCGCTGGCTGCCCGACAGTTTCGGATTGAACAGCAGCAGCATCTGCCCGGCGCAGCGAAAGAAAACCAAGCGCCCGTCAATTTCCTGATAGACGGGAAGCCCCAGCACCTCGCCATAGAACCGGCGCGCCGCGGATAAATCCTCGGCATAGAGAACCGTTTCAAGAATATGCCGGGCTTTGATCAAGCAATGGCCGCCTTCTGCAGGCCCACCAGCTCGTCAATGCCCTTGCGGGCAAGAGCCATCAGTTCAAAAAAGCGCGCTTCCGAAAAGGGCTCGCCCTCCGCCGTGCCTTGAACTTCAACAATGCCACCCGATCCGGTCATCACGAAATTTGCGTCGGTGCCCGCCGTTGAATCCTCTTCGTAATCCAGATCAAGCACGACGCCATCGCCATGGATGCCGCAGGAGATTGCCGCCACATGGTCCTTCATGGGCAGGGTCTTGAACATGGAACGCGCCTCCATCCATTTGAGGCAATCCCACAGCGCAATCCAGCTCCCCGTGATGGCCGCGGTGCGCGTCCCGCCATCGGCCTGGATCACATCGCAATCCAGCGTGATCTGCTTTTCGCCCAGCGCCACAAGATCAACCACGGCGCGGAGTGAGCGCCCCACCAGCCGCTGGATTTCCTGGGTGCGTCCTGATTGTTTTCCGGCGGAAGCCTCGCGCCGCATCCGGTCCCCCGTGGAGCGCGGCAGCATGCCGTATTCCGCCGTTACCCAGCCCTTGCCCAGCCCCTTCATCCACGGCGGCACCCGCTCCTCGAGGCTGGCCGTGCACAGCACATGGGTATCGCCAAAACGCACCAGGCACGAGCCCTCCGCATGCTTGATGTAATTCCGTTCAAAACTGACGGCACGGAGTTGGTCGGGCTTACGGCCTGAAGGGCGCATGGGTCATTCCTTTTGTGATTTCGGGTCTTCTAGCGCGCCGTGACAGCAAATGGAAATGGCAATAAACGCTGGGAGCGTGCAGATGCGTCTCACGGCTGAAATAGCCTGGCCCCGGCGCTTCTATGCTGGATTATTGATCTTAATCAAGCCGTAGCGGCGGCGGCCTGAATATTGTAGGCCCATGCCAAAGGAGCCCAGCCCAATGCTCGAATACACTGTGACCGCCCAACGCATTGATAGCCATGGCAGCGAAGCCCGGACAAAAGACGCGGTGCTCACCCTGGATACGGACGTGAACGGCAGGCCCGACGCCTTCAATCCGGCGGAGCTGTTTCTCGCAAGCATCGCCGCCTGCATGATCAAGGGCATCGAGCGGATGATTCCGCTGCTGAAATTCCAGCTTCGCGGCGTCGAGGTAAAACTCCACGGCGTGCGGCAGGACAGCCCGCCCAAAATGGTTTCCATCAATTATGAATTGATTGTCGACACAGCGGAGGATGACCGGCGCCTCGAATTGCTTCACGCCAATGTCCGGAAGTATGGCACCATCTCAAACACCGTTGCGGCGGCGGCAAAGCTCGAAGGCACCATCAGGAGGAAACAATGACCCGGCTTCACCTGCATCCGGAAAGCCATCTCGTCTCGCGCATCGGCTGGCTGCGCGCCGCCGTGCTCGGGGCAAATGATGGCATTGTTTCGACGGCGAGCCTGATTGTCGGCGTGGCGGCGGCTTCGGCGGCGTCTTCGGATATTCTGGTCGCCGGCGTGGCCGGCCTCGTCGCCGGCGCCATGTCGATGGCGGCAGGCGAATACGTCTCGGTCAGCTCGCAATCCGACACGGAACGGGCCGACCTGGCGCGCGAGCGCGCTGAACTTGCAAGCCAGCCGGAATTTGAGCGCGAGGAACTTGCCCAGATCTACGTGAAGCGCGGTCTCGAACCCGTACTTGCGCGCAAGGTCGCCGATCAGTTGATGGCGAAGGATGCGCTTGGCGCCCACGCCCGCGATGAACTTGGAATTTCGGAAATGACGGCGGCGCGTCCGGTGCAGGCCGCATTCACCTCCGCCGCAACATTCGCCGTGGGTGCGGCCATGCCTCTCTTGATGGTCATCGTCGCCCCGACATCCGCCATCGTTCCCATCGTTTCAATCGCCTCTCTGGCCTTTCTGGCACTGCTTGGCGCGGTGGGGGCGCGGGCCGGGGGCGCTGATGTCATCAAGGCAACGCTGCGCGTCACATTTTGGGGTGCCATGGCAATGGCCCTGACCGCCGGCATCGGGGCGCTCGTTGGCACCGCCGTGTAGCAGTACCCGGCTTGGGAGCCTGCCGGCAAATTTACGTTTGATTAACCAATGGATGGAAGGCAGCCATCCCGGGCTCACCTTTAACAGGTCATAAAATTTTCTGCGCCAGAGTCGCCGCCAAGGGAGCAGGCCCGCAGAAGCCTCGTTGCCAGGGACGGAGTAGACCTATGCGCGACAATCCCGACGAACCTGAGAGGCTCCGCCGCCTCGAGCAATACCGGATTTCGCGCACCCCGCCGGAAGCGGCTTTTGACGACATCACCAGGTTGCTGGCAGTCCTGTTTGGGGCTCCGATAGCCTATCTCTGCACGACAGAAGCGCAATGCCACTGGTTCAAGTCCCGTATTGGCATTGATCTGGAGGAGGTTCCCCGCTCCATCAGCTTCTGCGACCATACCGTGAAGCAAGAGGGCGTCATGGTCGTATCCGACGCAACGCGCGATGAGAGGTTCGCGGCAAGCTCCCTGGTGACGGGCGCCCATCATATCCGCTTCTACGCTGGTGTTACGCTCAGGGATGCCGACGGCTTTGCCCTGGGGACACTGGCTGTCGCCGACACCATGCCGCGCGTGATCAGCGAACCGCAGAAGGATTCGCTCAAAAGGCTGGCAAGCATCGCCCTCGGCCGCATGGAGTTGCGGAAGGCCCAGATTGAACTCCGTGAGACTGTGGCCTCCACCGAGATCGCCAGGCAGCATGCGGTTTCCGACCATGCCGAGCTCCGCCAGGTGATTGATTGCCTGCCGCAAGCCATTGTCCTCATGGACGCGCAGAACAAAATCCTGCTGTGGAACGAGAATTACACCAGGATGTTTCCCGATGCGGCCGATATCCTGGAGCCCGGGGTCAGCTACGAGGCGGTGCTGCGCAATGCCATAAAAAGTGGCGCATACTACGGCGCGGCGGGCGCTGAAAATGAGGAGGGGCTGCTCAAGGACAGGCTGGATCTCCACGCCCAGCTTGACGTGGCAACCGACCTGAATTTCAGCGATGGCCGCTGGATCCGCTACGACCAGCACCAGACTCCTGACGGAAAAAAGATCTGCGTGAGGACCGATATAACCGACGACAAAAATCAGGCCGACTCGTTCCGGCTGCTCTTCGAGAACAACCCGGTTCCGATGTGGGTTGTTGAAAAATCAAGCCTGAAATTCATCGACATCAATGCTGCCGCCGTTGATCTCTATGGCTATACGCGCGAGCAGTTCCTGAAAATGACGTCACTCGAGATACGTCCGCCGGGCGAATATCAAAGGGCAATGGATGACGCCAGGAACAACTTTCGCTTCGACAGCGGTGAAAAGGATTGGGTGCACATCAAGGCGGATGGAACCGAGATTCTCGTAAGCAGTTACGCCAAGCCCATCAAATACAACGGCACGGACGCCGCCATCGTCTCCGTCATTGACGTCACCGAGCGCCGCAGGCAGGACGCGCGCATTCGATACCTGGCGGAACACGACATGCTGACGGGCCTTCCCAACCGCAGGCTTTTTCTTGAGATGCTTTCAGGCTCGCTGTCCAGGAAGCCGCAGAACCACTATTGCACCTCGATAATCCTCATCGATATTGACGACTTCAAGGGCGTCAACGACAGCCTGGGGCATCAGGTGGGCGATGAACTCATTATTGCGGTGGCCAACCGGCTGGAAGAACTCATTGGCGACCGGGGCATTGTTGCCCGGCTGGGCGGCGACGAGTTCGCCATACTGCTTCCCAGGCTGGCCGAGCTTGGGGCTGCCGAAGCTGTTGCGACTGAATTGGTGAATGCCTTCAGCGCTCCTCTCAAGGTCGGCGATTACGACCTTCTGGCCGGGGTCAGCGCCGGGGTGAGCTTCAGCCTGGACGATTCCATTGATTCTTCGAACCTGTTGAGGAATGCCGACCTGGCGCTTTACAAGGCGAAAACCGATGGCCGCGGCATATGCAGGCTTTATGAACCGCAAATGTCGCTGCAGATCATCGTGCGGCGCGAGATGGAGCGCGATCTTCGCCAGGCCTTGGACAGGGACCAGCTCGTGGTTCACTATCAGCCGCTGATGGATCTCGGGCGCCGCGCCGAAGTTGGTTTCGAGGCCCTCCTGCGCTGGAACCACCCGCAGAAGGGCATGATCTCGCCGGCCGCTTTCATCCCGATTGCGGAATCAAGCGGCATGATCGTGCCCATTGGAAATTGGGTGCTGGAGCAATCCTGCAAGCTGGCAGCCACCTTGCAGAACAACCTCTCCGTGGCGGTGAATATTTCACCGGTTCAGTTCAAGTCCGGCAAGCTGGTTGATGCGGTCTCCGCCGCGCTGGGAAAACATGGCCTTGCCGCCCACCGGCTCGAGCTAGAGATCACCGAATCGCTCCTGCTGGAAAAATCCTCTGAAACACTCGCTGTTTTGAAGAGCCTGAAAGAACTTGGCGTGGTGATTGCCCTGGATGATTTCGGCACGGGATATTCGGGGCTGGGTTATCTCAACAGTTTTCCCATCGACAAGATCAAGATCGACCGCTCCTTCATCAAGGACCTCGGAATTGAACCAAGGTCAATGGAACTGGTCCGGGCCGCCATCAATATGGGCCATGGCCTGGGCCTCATGACGCTGGCCGAGGGCATTGAGACCGAGGAACATCTTGAAATCCTGCGCACGCTGGGATGCCAGCAAGGCCAGGGGTTCCTGTTCAGCCCCGGAATTCCGGCGAGCCAGATCAACGATGCGCTGCTGCTTCAGGGCAATCCAAATCACCGGGCGATTGCCTGACGGCTCCCGGCCCGAATGGCTTGCAATGCGGCGCAATCAGGTTTTGAATGGGTTTGGAATTGATTGCCGTGTTCTGTAAAGGAGCAGCGGGATGTCCGAAGTTGCCAAACATGACGCGTGGAGCGCCGGCGACAGCTACGATGCCTATATGGGACGCTGGAGCCGGAAAATGGCAACGCGGTTTTTGGACTGGCTCAAGCCAGACGAAAAACGCGACTGGCTTGACGTGGGCTGCGGCACCGGAGCACTTTCCTCTGCGGTTCTCAGCCGCTGCAATCCCCGCAGTCTTGTCGGCATCGAACAATCCGCCGGATTTGTTGCCGCCGCGCAAAAAAATGTTGACGACAAGCGCGCCAGGTTTGAAGTAGGCGACGCGCAAAAACTGCCGCTCGACGATCACAGCCGGGACATTGTGGCCTCCGCTCTCGTCCTGAATTTTGTGCCGGACATTCCCAAGGCACTCTCTGAAATGAAACGCGTGGCGCGGCCCGGCGGCACCGTTGCATTCTATGTCTGGGACTATCCGGGCGGCGGCATGGGTTTCATGCGGGCCTTCTGGGACGCCGCCATCGCGCTCGATCCCGGCGCATCAAGCTTTGCCGAAGGCAAGCGCTTTCCCTTCTGCACCGCCGCTGGCTTAACTGAACTGGTCACGAAGGCCGGCCTCCAATCGGTGGAATGCACGGCGCTGGAAATCCCCACCGTCTTTGCGGACTTCGATGACTTCTGGCACCCTTTTACCCTCGGCGCCGGACCAGCGCCTGGATACTGCGTCAGCCTCCCCGCCGAGGCGCGCGAAAAACTCCGCCAGAAACTCAGCGACGATCTGCCCCGCAAGGACAACGGCACCATTGCCCTCGCCGCAAGGGCCTGGTCGATTAAAGCTCTCGACGGCTGAAATTCAAGCTTGTTGCAAGCCAGAAGGCACCAGTGCATTTCGCCAGTGGCTTTTAGAACTGAATTTCGTTTGACGCCGACAGTTCCACAAATCCGCCGCTAAGTGTGCGGTTGTGATGTTCAACGATCCGGTCTGCCGTCAGTGCGGGCGAATCAAATGTTGTGTGGGCATCGGAGGCTAAAACAATCTTGTAGCCCAAAGCTGCGGCAGCCCGGCACGCGGAGTCAACGCAGAACTCCGTCTGCATGCCGGCAATGACCAGCCGGTCAACGCCAGCGTCTTGCAGATGATTGTGGAAATCGGTCCCGTGAAAGGCGCTGCTATGCCGCTTCTCGATAACCGCTTCACCAGCTGCGGGCGCAACGGCCGGATGGTGCTGCCAGCCAACTGAACCTTTGCACAGGATATCTCCGGGCCCGCCATCGTGCTGGACATGAAAGACCGGAACATGCGAGGCGCGCGCCCGTTTAAGCAGGTCGCCAGCGCGCCGCAGAACCTCATCGCCCCGGTAGGGCGCAACTTTATCGCTGAACATGCCTTGCTGCAGATCGATGATAACCAGCGCAGTCGACATACTTTCCTCCCAGCTATTCGGTGAACTGAATGCCATTAGCTATTCTTTTTGTCCACATTGGATTCAATGACGGAAATCAGCCAGACTTGTCTACCTTCTCATGGAATGTCACAGTCCATTATTTGAGAGAGGATGCGAGCGATGAGCCAGGCCAAAATCATTCTCGATGAGGTTGTTCCGGCCCGGCAGCCTTGGGGCGCCCGCATTGCGGCGGGTGATATTCTCACCATCATTGATCTCGAAGGCCAGCAGGCCGTTGATTTCCTCTGCTATGACGGGGCCAATCTGCAAGACCGCTACTCCGCCACCAACACGGTGAAGGTCCAGGGCAATATCTTCGTAGGCCTGGGCAGCGTGCTCTATTCCGATAGTGGCGCTGCCCTCATGACGGTGATTGAAGATACGGTGGGCAGGCACGACACCGTCTATGGCTGTTGCAGCAATCCCAACAATTTCCTGCGTTACGGCGTTCACACCACTGAATCCTGCTACTCGAATTTTGAAACAATTTTGCAGCGCTTCGGTCTCGACCGCTCGGCAATCGTGCCCAATGTGAACTGGTTCATGAGCGTTCCAGTCCTTGAAGATGGCAGCGCCGGCGTTGCCACCGCCGCGTTCAAGCCCGGAAGCCACGTGGCGCTGCGGGCTGAACGCGATGTCCTCGCCGTGCTCTCCAACTGCCCGCAAATGCACAATCCCTGCAACGGCTATAACCCCACCCCCATCCGCGTAACCGTCACGCGCCCGGAGGCCTGAGGGACGATAGGGAACTATCAGGCGAGGTCTTCACGCTCATTCCCAGTCTCTTTTTCCAAACGCGCGCGCAACGCTACGGCGACCCGAGTGGTAGTCGCGA
>JBBQNU010000055.1:0-17685 GCA_038330285.1 Hyphomicrobiales bacterium
CCTGTCGTCAACCAATGCCCAGTTCCTCACTGGCCTGGACCAGACGGCCAACCAGCTCTTCACCCAGTTGAATGCCGCGGGTTCCGGCCTCGCGGGCAAGGTGGAAGAAACCACCAACCGCCTCTTCAGTGAAATCGGCCAGAAGGCCACGCAGATCAATTTGAAACTGGACGAAACCTCAACTGGCGTGTTCGACCGCCTTGACCTCCAGGCAAACTATGTCAACAGCCACATTGAGGAAACTGCTTCAAAGCTCTACGGCAACCTCGACAGCCGCGCCAATGCCCTTGGAACAACCATTGAGAACAACGCCCTGCGCGTCTTTGACGCTATCGATCAGCAAAGCGAGCACGTCACCGGCAAGCTCGGCGAAACCGCCGCTTCTGTCGCAAGCAAAATCGACGAAGCGACCAGTTTCGTGCAGGCCCGCTTTGAACAGGTAGGCTCCAGGCTCGATGAAACCAGCGCTACCGTCACCAGCAAAATTGATGATGCGACCAGCTTTGTGCATGCTCGCCTAGAAAAAGCGGGCTCCAGGCTCGGCGAAACCGCCGCTTCCTTCGCCAGCCAAATTGATGAAGCGACCAATTTTGTTTACGCCCGCGTCGAGCAGGCGGGCTCCAGCGTGGTCGGCCAATTGCAGTCAACCGGCTCGAGCATCAATGATCTGCTGGTCACAACCAGCGGCACCATTTCCTCCCATCTCAAGGAGACTTCCGACATCGTCTCCCGCCAGATGCAGGATTCAGGCATTGCGCTGGCCCAGAACATCGAGGTTTCCAGCGGCCTCGTGACCGACAAGATGATTGGCGTGTCCGGCGAGTTCATCCAGAAAATGGGCGGCGCCCGCCAAGACATGTTTAATTTCCTGTCGGAAACCTCCAGCCAGATCACCTCGAAAATGGATGAGACGGCCGGGCAGCTCTTTGCCCGCCTTGATGATACGTCCCTGTCGATTACCGGCAAGGTCACCAGCGTTACCGAGAATCTGACCCGTAAACTCGATACTTCTTCGGCCCAGCTCAACACCCTTCTGGAAACCACCGAAGAGCGGATCGGCTCGCAGCTTGACCAGGCTTCAACCGAGTTGACCGCCCTGTTCACCGCAAATACGAAGATGATGAGCGACCAGTTGGGTCAGACCTCGACCGAGGTCACCAATACCTTCGCCGACACGGCTGTCCGCGTCGCCCGCCAGGTGCAGGACGCAAACGTGGTCATGACCCAGCGCCTGGAAAAAACCTCCACCGAGGTTGCCGAGCAATTGGCCAGTGCCGGCAATTCCATGTTCACCCGCATTGACTCAACCGCCCGCGAACTCGGCACACGCTTCGACATCGCCACCGAAATTCTGGAAAAGGTCACCAGCGATGTTTCCGGCCGCATTTCCGGCACCGGCGCCAAGTTCGCGGAAATTCTCGATACCGCCAGCAGCCAGATGATTTCCGGTCTCGGCAAGGCCAGCGAAGCCTTCTCCGAAGGCTTGGGCCAGACCACGCTGCAGATCAGCGGGCGCTTTGAACAGGAAACCGGCCTGCTTGTTGGCCGCATCGACAAGGCGGTCAAGGAGTTCGACAGCGCCACCTCGGCAACCAACAGCCAGCTTTCAGAAGCCCACCACAAGTTCTCCAAGCATATTGAAACGGCAAACACCTATCTCGCCGACCAGCTTTCGACTGCCGCGTCATCCATCGATGACCGTCTCGAAAGCATCTCGATGCAGCTCACCGGCAAACTGGAAATGACCGGCAGCCGCATTTCCGACCGACTTGAGGATGTTTCCGTTCTGGTCGAGAAGTCCATCGACAAGTTCAACGGCGAAATGGAGAATGTCCTTCTCAGCCGCAAGGTTGCCCTTGACAGCCTGATTGACGACGCTTCCAAGCGCGCCCAGGAAATCGATGCGGTGATGACCAGCTACATGACCCTCATCGAGGAGTCACTGGTGACAGCCGAAGCCCGCGCCAAGGACATCAGCCGCATCATTGCCGACCAGACCAATGTCGCCGTCGGAAATCTCGAGCAGGAAATCCGCAAGATGGAGGCAAGTTCCGGCGGCCAGATCACCCAGGCCTCGCGCGTGTTGCGTGAGCAGCACGAGCGCGCCATGGCCTCCATGAATGAAATGCTTTCGTCCACTGCCAGCGACTTCCAGCAGACGGCCCAGGACATGCGCATGACGGCCCAGCAGGTGGTCAAGGATATCGACAGTGCGCGCAGCGATTTGAAGCGGGCCATCGTTGATCTGCCTGAGGAAACCCGCACAAACGCCGATGCCATGCGAAAAGTTGTTGCCGACCAGATAGCCGCCCTGAATACGCTGGCCGATGTCGTCAAGCGCCAGACGGGGATGACCGATCTGTCCGGCCCCGGCACTGGCTACGCACCGCAGCGAAGCACAAGGGATCCCAGCCCGGGAAAATCTGAGGGCGCTACGTTCCTTGCTCCACAATCCGGAACGTCAGGCGCCCTGAAAAAAGCCATGGAGCGGCTGGAAAATAAGGGTGCTTCGACCTCCTGGCGTGATGCGGCAATTGAGAGCCCGGCCAAGTCCCAGGCCACGAAGGCAGCGGAAGGCAACGGCGTTTCCCGCGAAGTGGAAAGCCTGACCCAGGAGTTGAACCGCGTGGCGCGCGATATCGTTGATGTGCTTGAGGATGGCCTGCCGGCCGAGCTTGAAAAGCGCTACAACAAGAACGAGCGGCATGTGTATACGCAGCGCCTCTATGAGGGTCGTGGCAAGCGCCTGCAAAAGAACATTGCCACGCGCTATGAAAATGACCGGCCCACCCGCAACCAGGTGGATAACTACATCAAGCTCTTCGAGCGCCTGCTCGATACCGTGGCTGAAGCGCCGCAGGGAAATCAGATGGTCGAGGCATGCCTCATGTCGGAGTCCGGGAAGATCTATGTGATGCTCGCAGAAGCCTGCGGCCGCATTTCGCCAAGCTGAACGGGCCCATGCCTGCTCTTTCAATTTCTCAAGAGAGCTGGCCAATCGCCGGAACCTTTACGATCTCGCGGGGAAGCAAGACAGCGGCGGAAGTGGTTGTCGTCACCCTCGAAGAAGGAGGCCACAGGGGTCGCGGTGAATGCGTGCCCTACCCTCGCTATAATGAAACCGTCGAAGGTGTGGTGGCCAGTCTCGAAGCGGCCCGCGCCGGAATTGAAGCCGGCTTTTCACACGCCGATGTGCCAGGCCTTGTGAAACCCCGCGCCGCACAAAACGCGCTGGATTGCGCCCTCTGGGATCTCGAGGCAAAACACGCCGGAAAACACGTCTGGCAACTGGCACTGCTGCAGCAGCCGCGTCCCATGACAACGGCCTACACCTTGAGCCTTGATACGCCGGAAGCCATGGCCAAGGCTGCAGCCGAGGCCAGCCACCGTCCCCTGCTCAAACTTAAGCTCGGCCGTGAAGGCGATATTGAACGCTTGCGCCTGATCCGTGCGGCCGCACCCACCAGCCGCCTCATCATCGATGCCAATGAGGGCTGGACCCCAGGCGAACTTCCGCTTCTGCTCAAAACCTGCGCGGCCGTGGGTGTTGAACTCGTTGAGCAGCCGCTGCCTGTGGCGGATGACGAAGCCCTGCTCCGCATCACCCATGATGTTCCCATTTGCGCCGACGAGTCGGCCCATGACCGCCAAAATCTGCACAAGCTTATCGGCAAATATGACGCCATCAATATCAAGCTCGACAAGACCGGCGGCTTGACCGAAGCGCTTGCCCTAGCCCATGCCGCCAAGGAAATGAATTTCAAGATCATGATAGGCTGCATGCTGGCAACCTCCCTTGCCATGGCGCCCGCCATGCTTGTGGCCCAATTGGCCCAGGTCATTGATCTTGATGGTCCCCTGCTTCTGGCCCGCGACCGCAATCCGGGCATTAGCTTTGATGGCAGCCTTATGTACCCGCCCGACCCAGAACTGTGGGGCTGACCCGCTTCAGGGCAAAGGCAAAGCTTAAGGCCGCCAGCGATACCGCCGCCATCACCAGATAGGTACCGCCCAGAAGCTGGCCATAGAGCAGGCCCGATACGGCCATCACGCCCGACATGGCAATGCCGCCCGAAAACGCCGCATACAGCCCCTGCGCCGAATTCCGCAATCCCTGCGGCACCGTAAGTCGAATGTAATGCATGGTGCCCAGATGAACCATCGTAAACGAAACACCATGCAGGCTTTGCAAGGCGATGCTGATGCCAAGACCGAAATCATGCGACATGAAAACCCAGCGCAGGAAACCGCCGGAAATTCCGATCAGGATCAGGTTGATTGCGCCTAACCGCCTGACAAACGCATTCGAGAAGGCAAACACGCTGACTTCGGCAACAATGGAAATGGCCCAGAAGCTGCCGATGGTGAATTTGTCATAGCCCAGCCTGTCCCACTCCACCGGCCCAAAGGAATAAAGCATCCCATGGCTTGCCTGGCCCAGGCTCACGGCAACAATGAAAATGACAAAGCTGCCCGTCATCAAAATCCTGAAGGCATTGACGATATTGGCGGGGCGTTCGGCGGGCTGCAGCGACCTGTCCAAATCCGGGTCAGGCGGCAGCAGGAACGCAACGAGAAACGAAACGCCTTGGGCCATTGCAATGAGATAGATTAGGTTATCGATGGCGATATGGAGCAGCAGCGCTCCCGCCCCCAGATTCCCCAGCAGAAAGCTTATGGAGCCCCAAAGCCGAAGGCGCCCATAATCCAGCCCGTGATGGGCGCTCCCGTCAACGCTGAAGCTCTCGGCTAGCGTAAAAATAGGCGCGATGCAGAGGGACGCCAGAATTGCGCTGGCGAATATGGGTAAAAATCCATCTGACAGTCCCAAGAGCATATAGCCCAACGCCGAGGCTAGGCTGAACAGGATGATAAGCCCCCGCCGGTTGCGGTAGAGGTCGGCAAAATAGGCGGCGACCGGAATGGCCACAAAGCGGGCCGCCGTCATGCCGGCAATTACCAGCCCGATTTCGGCCACCGTCAGCCCCTTGGCATGCAGCCAAAGGGGCAAAAACGGCAACTGCATGCCGAGGCCAATCGTAAGAAAAGCATAAAAAAATGAAAAGCGAAGGCCGAAGATCCGTGCTGACATGATTCCCTGCAGAGCAAAATAAACCAAAACTTCACCACTTTCCACGATACTTGGCGCTGGTAAGACCTGCGCCTGTTGCGGGGCGCTTGAGAGTTTGTGGAGTTCGGGTATGTCAGCGCAAAGTGAGGGTTACCGGAACGAAAGTTTCGAAAGTCTGGAAGCCGCCGTCCTGGAAACCCAGCGGGGACGCTGGTTTCTCGAGGAATATGCCCGGCGTCAGCGCTCAGCAGAAACCCTGGCCATTCTCGAAATCCTCAAGAAACTCGAAGGTTCCATCACCAATTCCAGCTTTCTGCCGCCTCCTAAAGGCCCTGAGCCGGCCCCCGCCCTGAAAACCGAGCAGCTCAAATTCTTCAAGCAGGATGAGGAAATCTTTGTTGAACCCGCCATCGCGGCACCCGCCCTTTCAGTTGTGAGCAGCCCGCCCAAGGCGGACATTGTCCCGCCGCCCGAACCCAAGGGCGCGAAGCTCAAGATTCAGCGCGTGCCTGCTACGGCAATGCCGGAAGAAGAGTTCATGGCCGCAGAACCTGAAAAACCAGCAGCCCTTGCACCGGTGCAAGAAACCAAAACAAGCGTCGCGCCACAGCCGCCGGCCGAGCCAAAGCAGCGCGTTGTCATCATCCGCCGCCCCGCAAGCGAGGCGGCGGAAATTCCCCTGATGGAAGAAAAGTCGTCGGAAGCCGCCGCCTAGGCTTCCGTCAGGATTTCGGCGAACAGCTTCGGATCAACATTGCCGCCGGACAGGATGATGCCGATGTTCTTGCCCTTGGTCGCAACTTTTCCGCTGAGCACCGCCGCAAGCCCGGCGGCCCCGCCCGGCTCCACCACCAGCTTGAGCGTTTCAAAGGCAAAGCGCACGGCACGGCGAACTTCCGGCTCCGACACCACATAGCCTTCCGCCAGACGGCCCTTGTTCATCGCAAAGGTCATTTCTCCGGGTTGCTGTGAAAGAAGCGCATCACAAATTGAGCCTGTGGATTTGGCATTTCTCTCCCGCACGCCAGAACGCAATGACCGCGCGTAATCATCAAAGCCCTCAGGCTCCACCGAATGCACTTTAGTCGTCGGCGACATCGTCGAAAATGCCAGCGCAATCCCAGCCGTCAATCCCCCACCGCTGCAATTGACCAGCATATCATCAAGCACAACATCACGGTCTTGAAGCGCACTTAATATCTCAAGCCCGCTGGTGCCCTGCCCTGCGATGATGTCAGCATGTTCAAACGGCAGCACCAGAACCGCCCCGCGCTTTGCCACATATTGGTCAGCAATCTCTTCGCGGCTCTCCGTGGCGCGGTCATAGGTCACGACCTCCGCGCCATAGGATTTGGTGTTGGCCTTTTTGATCTCCGGCGTATCTTCCGGCATGACGATGAGGGCCGGGATGCCGCGAAGCTGCGCGGCGGCCGCAACGCCCTGTGCGTGGTTTCCCGATGAAAAGGCAACGACGCCGCCCTTGTTCACCGCGGGATCAAGCTTTGAAATGCAATTCCAGGCGCCGCGGAATTTGAATGATCCGGTGCGTTGCAGGCATTCCGCCTTGAGGAACACGCGCCCGCCAACAAGCGCGTTCAGCTTAACATTTTCAAGAAGCGGCGTGGCAAGCGCCTCGTCCTGAATTCTCTTGGCGGCCAGCTCAATGTCTGAAAATACCGGAAGTTCTTGAGCTGCCAAAACAACACCTGCCTATTCTGTCGCAAAACCGGAGGAATCCGCCGCCTATATTGGTTCTTATCCCCAAAGGCTGTTAGAAATCAAAGGCCAGTTGAAAGGGAACCCAATGGCCCGAGACGCCCGCTACGATATCCTGTTTGAACCCGTGAAAATTGGCCCCGTTACGGCGCGCAACCGTTTCTATCAGGTTCCCCATTGCAACGGCATGGGCTGGCGCGATCCTTCTGCCCTTGCCGCCATGCGCGGGATGAAGGCCGAAGGCGGCTGGGCCGTGGTCTGCACCGAAATGACCGAGATTCACCCCACCGCTGATGTCACTCCTTACGTGGAACTCCGCATCTGGAGCGACCACGACATTCCCATGCACGCCCGCATCGCCGAAAAAATCCATGAGCATGGTTCGCTGGCGGGCATTGAACTCTGCCACTCCGGCTACACCTCATCAAATCTCTGGTCGCGCGAAATTCCCATGGCCCCCACCGCCATGCCAACCTCCAGCTCTTTCAACAGCCCGATCCAGGCCCGCACCATGGACAAGGAGGATATCAGGAATCTGCGCCGCGCCCACCGCGCCGCCGCGTTGCGTTCCCGCACCGCCGGTTACGATCTGGTCTATGTCTATGCCGGGCATGGCCTTGGCATTTTCCAGCAGTTCTTGTCGCGCGCCACCAACATGCGGAGCGACGAATACGGCGGCTCCCTTGAAAACCGCGCCCGCCTGCTCCGCGAAGTGATCGAGGACACCAAGGAAGCGGTAGGTGACCGCTGCGCCGTTCCCGTCCGCATTGCCATGAATGAATTTTTGGGGCCAAACGGCCTCGAGCCCGCCGAGGTGGAAGACGCCATCGGCCTGATGGCGGAACTGCCGGACCTGTGGGACCTGTCGCTCTCAAGCTGGGAAAAGGATTCGCAAACCTCGCGCTTCTCCGGGGAAGGTTTTCAGGAGCCCTACATCAAGGGGGTGAAAAAGCTCACCACCAAGCCGGTCGTCGGCGTGGGCCGCTACACCTCGCCCGACACCATGGTGCGCGTGATCAAACAAGGCATCATGGACATGATCGGGGCCGCCCGCCCTTCCATTGCCGATCCCTTCCTCCCCAGCAAGATCGAGGAAGGCCGCCTCGACGATATCCGCGAATGTATTGGCTGCAATATCTGTGTTACCGGTGATTTCACCATGTCACCCATCCGCTGCACCCAGAACCCCACTATGGGTGAGGAATGGCGGCGCGGCTGGCACCCTGAACGCATCCGCCCCGCCGGAAGCGTAAAGAACATCTTCATCGTCGGCGCAGGCCCCGCGGGTCTCGAAGCCGCCCGCGCCCTTGGAACGCGCGGGCACAAGGTCACCCTCGCCGATGCCAGAAGCGAGGCAGGCGGCCGCGTGGCGCGCGAATGCCGGCTTCCCGGCCTTGCCGCCTGGGGCCGGGTGCGCGACTGGCGCCTGCTGCAAATAGCCAAGCTGCCCAATGTTGACCTTTATCTCGAAAGCGAAATGACCCCCGAAACCCTGGCAGAATTTGGTGCTGATCATATTGTCATGGCCACCGGCTCAAGCTGGCGGCGCGATGGCGTGGCCCGCCACCATACAAGGCCCATTCCGATTGACGCTGGCGCCGACGTCTTGACACCTGACGATATCCTCGATGGCCAAAGGCCCAAAGGCAAGAATCTCGTCATCTATGACGATGACCATTATTATATGGGCGGCGTGATCGCCGAACTCCTGCGCAAGGAAGACTACGCGGTGACGCTGGTCACCCCCTCCTCCCTTGTGTCCTCCTTCACCAAGAACTCCCTGGAGCAACACGCCATTCAGGCCAAATTGCTGGAGCTCGATGTAAAAATTGAAGCAAACTCAGCCGTTCAGGAAATTGTGGCCGGCCATGTGGCGCTCGGCTGTGTCTTCACCGGCCGCATCCTCCAACTGGAGGCAAGCTCCGTTGTACTGGTCACCGCCAGAAACGTCAGGGATCAGCTCTATCAATCTGCTGTGAAAAAAATAAATAATTTGGCTTGCATTGGCGATTGTTTTAGCCCCGGAACCATAGCCGCTGCCGTGCATGCGGGCCGCAAATTTGCTGAGGAATTCGGTTCTCCGCTCCCCGACTTCCTCGACCTGCCCTATCGCAGAGAAGTGATCGGGCTATCTTAATCAAGCCACAACTTTTTAATAGCGTCTTTACCCAGATCAGTGATTCTCTGTGTGTAGCTTCTCAGGTCTAGGGGTTTTTGGGGTGTTTTCTCAGCATTTTACGCGTCGTGCCTTTCTCAGTGCTGTCTCTCTGGCAGCCGCCGCCTCCGTTGCGCAGGCCCAGACGGCTGAAATCACCGGCTCGATTACCTCGATCGCCCCCAAACTGGCCATAGCCGGAAAACTTGCCACCAAAACTGAATTCCTGGCTGACCGCCAGGAAGCCGCCATGGTGACCGCCAGTTCCATCCGCGCCCTTGAAGGCGCCATCCAGCTCTACGAGGAATTTGTCGCCGGCGGCGGCTGGCCCAGCATTGGCAAAGGCAAGCTCGAAAAGGACGTAAAGAGCGACCTCGTCCTGACATTGCGCAAGCGCCTCGTGGCCGAAGGCTACCTGCCCCTCGAAGATATGTTTGTGGAAGCTGCCGATGTCTTCGACGCCAACATCTTCGAGGCGGTCAAGTTCTTCCAGACCAGCCATGGCATTGCGCCTTTGGGAAAGGTCGATGACCGCACCCGTGCCGAGATGAACATCACGGCCCGCGCAAGACTCCAAACCCTGCGTGAAAACTATCCTCGTGTTGGTGAATACGCCCAAGATTTGCACGAGCGCAATATTCTGGTGAACATTCCTTCCGCCCAACTGGAAACCGTTGAGAACGGCCGCGTCCGTTCACGCCACAACGTGGTTGTCGGAAAGCGCGACAGGCCTACGCCGGCGCTCAAGAGCATTGTCAGCGATATCAATTTCAATCCTTACTGGAATGCTCCCGCCTCCATCGTGCAAAAAGACCTTGTGCCAAAATTCCTCAAGGATCCCACGATCTTTGAGCAGATGAACATCCGGATTTTTGACGGTGTCGGCGGCCCCGAAATTGACCCCTACACGGTTGACTGGGTCAACACGGATCCTGAGCGCTACCACTTCCGCCAGGAACCTGGCGAAGGCAATGCCCTGGCCACCATGAAAATCAACTTTGCCAATAAATACATGGTCTATATGCACGACACGCCGCACCGCGAAATGTTCGGCAGCAACGCCCGTTTTGAAAGTTCCGGCTGTGTCCGTGTTGATCAGGTCAGTGATGTCGTGAACTGGATCCTTGGCGGCCAGGACGGGATTGACGCCACCGAAATCGAAATGATCACCGCCAGCCAGGAGCGTTACGACGTGAAGGTCGCAAACCCGCCGGACGTGCGCTTCATGTATCTTACCGCCTGGGCCACCGAAGACGGCCGGATCAATTTCCGCCCCGATATCTACGCCCTGGATGGGAAAGGCTTTGTGCTGGGCCAGCCTCGCGCCACCCGCGGTATATAGCTTGTAACTGAGTTCTAAGAATGATTGCTTGTACCCTCCCTATGGGGTGAGTATCTGGCAATCATGACCCAGGATCTTTCATTTATTCATCGTTTTGAGCCCGGCACCTCAACCGCCGCACCCCTTCTCCTGCTCCATGGAACCGGCGGCGACGAAAGTGACCTGCTGCCCTTGGGCAAAGCCCTGGCGCCTGATCGCGCCCTGTTGTCGCCCCGTGGCAAGGTGCTGGAAAACGGCATGCCCCGCTTTTTCCGCCGTCTCGCCGAGGGTGTTTTTGACGAGCAGGATGTGATCAAGCGCGCCCATGAACTGGCCGATTTTATTGCCGAAGCTGGCAAGGCCTACAAGTTGGCAAAGCCCATAGCTGTCGGCTTTTCCAATGGCGCCAATATCGCGGCAGCAGTTCTTCTGTTGCGGCCGGAAGCCTTGAGCGGAGCCATTCTTCTGCGCGCCATGGTGCCGCTCGCAAATCCGCCCCAGGCCGAACTGGCGCAAAAGTCGGTTCTCATAATTTCCGGCGCCACCGATCCCATCATCCCGGCCAGCAATGCAAGCCTGTTGGTCACCATGCTGAAGAACGCCCACGCCGACGTGACCAATGAAACGCTGCCGACTGGACATAGCCTGACCCAGAATGACGTAACCCTCGCCACCCAGTGGCTGAACCGATAGGACAAAAAATGCAACTCAATGGCCTGCACCACCTCACCGCCGTCACTGCCGACGCCCCCAGAAACCACAATTTCTATACGAAAACCCTGGGCCTCCGCATGGTCAAGAAAACCGTGAACCAGGACGACACGTCGGCCTATCACCTGTTCTATGCCGATGGCCTGGGTTCGCCCGGAACCGACATCACCTTCTTTGACTGGCCCGTGGGCCGCGAAAAGCGCGGCACCCATTCCATTGTTCGCACCGGCCTTCGCATCAAGGGCGAAGCCGCCTTCAAATGGTGGGCCGATCATTTCAAGGCCCGTGGCGTTACAGCTGAAAAGATAGCCGAACGCGATGGCAGGCTCACCCTCGACTTCGAGGATTTCGAGGGCCAGCGCCTCAGCCTTGTCGATGATGAAGGCACCGGCGAAACCCACGCCTGGAATGAAAGCCCCATCGCCGCCGCGAACCAGATCAGGGGTCTCGGCCCCATCACCCTCAGCGTGCCGGATTTGCGGCCAACCGAAGTGATCCTGACCACCGTCATGAACATGACGAAGGCCCGCGAATTTGGAAACACCAGCGTCTTCAAGATGAATGGCTCCGGCCCGGTTGCCGAACTGCATGTCCGCGTTGACAAGGGACTGCCGCCCGCCCAGCAGGGTGCGGGTTCCGTGCATCACGTGGCCTTCAACATTCCCTCGGCCGACTACCAGGCCTGGGCCGACCGCCTGAAGGAACTCCGCATTCCCAACAGCGGCCCGGTCGACCGTTTCTGGTTCAAGAGCCTCTATTTCCGCGAACCCAACGGCGTCCTCTTCGAACTGGCCACTGACGGTCCGGGCTTTGCAACGGATGAGTCGATGGAAAATCTCGGCAAGACCCTGTCCCTTCCGCCCTTCTTGGAGGGCCGCCGGGCGCAAATCGAAGCGGGATTGAAACCGCTGTAAAAAACGGCCCTCATCCGGCCGTTGGCCACCTTCTCCCACCTTCGGCGGGAGAAGGCGACAATCCTCAAGCCTATTGCCTTCGCCCGTTCGCACAGCGAATGGGAGAAGGTACCCGACAGGGCGGATGAGGGCCCTACGCTAAGGCAAATTATCCCGCATGAAGATATCGATGCGGATACGTTCCTGCGATTCGATCAGCGGCAGGTTGTCGGCTTTGGCCATGAGCACCCGAACCGCACTGCGCACTTCATGACCCACGTCCTGATTGATGATCGCGTCGATGGTGCCGCGGATCAGCGCCCGGCGTGACATATCGGTAACCTCATGGGCGATGAACACGATGTCCTTCGCCCGTCCCGCCGCCTCAAGACCCGAGACAATGCCCCGCGTGCCGCCGCCTACGTTGTAGATGCCGATGAGATCAGGGTGCTCGGCCAGCAATTGCCGGGTCATCTCCTCGATGCGCTCCCAGTCATCCCGCGATTCCCGCACCGGCAGCACGGCAAGCTGCGGATATTCATGGGCCATCACCTGTTCGAAGCCGAATTGCCGTTCGATATGATCGCGCAACGCCAGCGAACCGGCAAAAACGCCGACGGTTCCCGTCATGCCGCGCAGGAAACGCCCCATCAGATTGGCGGCGGTGCGCCCGGCCGAGGAATTGTCGATGCCGGCATAGTGCTGGCGCTTGGACCCCGGCACATCCGACACCAGCGTCACCACCGTAATCCCGCGCGACACCAGCGCATTGATCGCTTCACGCACCGCCGGATGATCAAGCGCAACGACGGCAACGCCGTCCGTTGCCTTGTCGATGGAATCGAGCGCTTGCGCCAGCAGTTCTCCGTCAAACACATCGACCCGCTTGACGATGATCGATACCCGCTCGGCCTCCATGCGCTCGGTTGCCAGGCGAACCTCATCGGCGAGGCGCATGAAGAACTCGCTGGTGCTCACAGGCAGGACAAAGCAGAAGCGGTATTCCCGCGACCGCGCCAGCCGCGCCGCAATGCGGTCCGGCTGGTAATTCAATTCCCGGATGGCCGCTTCGACCTTTGCAATGGTGGGAGCCCGCACCCCCTGCCTGCGATTGAGCACCCGGTCGATGGTCGCAACACTCACCCCCGCAAGACGGGCCACATCCTGAATCGTAAATTTTGCCATGGGGCTATGAAGCGCAGGGTCGGCAACTTGTCAAATAGCTAGGTCACGGCTTTCTTTGCCAGAAACTCCGGCCTGTTCCACAGCTTCTCATCAAGGATGCGCGTGAGAATGGCCGCCGCATCCCAGATTTCGCCAAAGCTCGTATAGAGCGGCGTGACCCCGAAGCGGATAACATCGGGCATGCGGAAATCCCCGATCACGCCATTGGCAATTAGCGCCTGCATCACCGCATAACCCTCCGGGCAATGAAACGACACATGCGAGCCGCGGTTCTCCATATCGCGCGAACCAAATAGCGTCAGGCCATGGCGGGAATTTCTCTCCTCAACCAGTGTAATAAGAAGCTGGCACAAAGCCTTTGATTTTGCATGCAAATCCTTGATATCGACTTCGTCCCAGACATCCAGGGCCGCATCGAGAGCCGCCATCGAAAGAATGGGCTGGGTGCCGCATTGCTGGCGGATGATGCCGGGCGCCGGAACAAAATCTAGGTCAAAGGCAAAA
Organism: Hyphomicrobiales bacterium; assembly: GCA_038330285.1. Classification (GTDB taxonomy): domain Bacteria; phylum Pseudomonadota; class Alphaproteobacteria; order Rhizobiales; family Aestuariivirgaceae; genus Aestuariivirga. The sequence goes on from JBBQNU010000055.1 coordinate 13,557, forward strand.
GGCCTTGCATGGCCCCACCAGCCGACCAACGCGGGCTGCACCACGTCCTGCAAGCCCGGACGCACGTAGAGAAAGGCCGGTGCCCCGGGCCCACCATTGAGATACTTGTAGGTGCAGCCCACAGCAAAATCGGCTCCGCATCCCTCGAGGTCAACCGGAACCGCCCCGGCGCTGTGGGCCAGATCCCAGATCATCAGCGCACCCGCATCATGGGCAAGCCTGGTAATGGTTTTCATGTCATGGCGGCGCGCCGTGCGGTAATCCACCTCGGTGATCATCACCACTGCCAACTCCGGCGTGATCGAAGCGGCCACATCCTCAGGCTCCACGATCCGCACCTCATGGCCATCGGCCATGAACTGGGTCAGGCCCTGGGCCACATAAATGTCGGACGGAAAATTGCCGGAGTCCGACAGAATGACCTTGCGCTCCCGCCTTTGCCCCAGGGCTGAGGTCAGTATTTTGAAGAGGTTGACCGAAATCGTATCCCCGACAATGACGCTCCCCCGCTCCGCCCCGATCAGCCGCTCCAGCCGCCCCCCGATTTTCTGCGGCAGGTGGAACCAGCCATGCTCATTCCACGATTTGATAAGGGTTTCGCCCCATTCCCGCTCAACCGCCGCCTGGACCCTCGCCGGCACATTGCGCGGCAGAACCCCCAAGGAATTGCCATCGAGATAGATCATGCCCTTGGGCAGCAGAAATGCCGAACGCTTTCCCGCCAGCACGTCAGACCTGTCCAGCGCCTCGCAATCGGCCCGTGTTGTCGTCATTCTCGGCTCCCGTCCTGCCCAATTTGTGACATTGTACTTGACTAGAGACCGTCACAAGGCTTCGATAAGAAAAAAATTTCGTAGAGATGGGGACCACATGAAATCGCGCGCCGCCATTGCCTTTGAAGCAGGCAAACCCCTGGAAATTGTCGAAGTTGATTTGTCCGGCCCGCAGGAGGGCGAAGTTCTGGTCGAAATCAAGGCCACCGGCATTTGCCACACCGATGAATTCACCATTTCCGGCGCCGATCCCGAAGGCCTGTTTCCCGCCATCATGGGCCACGAGGGCGCGGGCGTCGTGGTGGACGTCGGCAAAGGTGTCACCTCGCTTGCCAAAGGCGACCATGTCATTCCGCTTTACACCCCGGAATGCCGCGAGTGCGAGTATTGCCTCAATCCAAAAACCAACCTGTGCCAGAAAATCCGCACCACCCAGGGCAAGGGCCTGATGCCGGACGGCACCTCGCGCTTTTCCTACAAGGGCAAGATGGTGCACCACTACATGGGCTGCTCCACCTTCTCGAATTATACGGTGCTGCCCGAAATCGCCCTGGCCAAGGTGCGCAAAGACGCGCCCTTCGACAAGATCTGCTACATCGGCTGTGGCGTAACGACAGGCGTAGGCGCCGTCATCAACACCGCCAAGGTGGAAATCGGCTCAACCGCCATCGTCTTCGGCCTCGGCGGCATTGGCCTCAATGTGATTCAGGGCCTGCGGCTCGCAGGCGCCAGCCAGATTGTCGGCGTTGACCTCAATGACGAGCGCGCCACCTGGGGCAAGCGCTTCGGCATGACCCATTTCGTCAACCCCTCAAAGGTTGAAGGCGATCTGGTTGCCCATCTGGTGGGCCTCACCAATGGCGGTGCCGATTACACCTTCGAATGCATCGGCAATGTGAAGGTCATGCGCGTGGCCCTCGAAGCCGCCCACAAGGGCTGGGGCCAGTCCATCATCATCGGCGTGGCCGGCGCTGGCCAGGAAATTTCCACCCGCCCCTTCCAGCTTGTCACCGGCAGGTCGTGGCGCGGCACCGCTTTTGGCGGCGCCCGTGGCCGCACCGATGTGCCCAAGATCGTGGACTGGTACATGAATGGCAAGATCGAGATTGATCCGATGATCACCCACATCCTGCCGCTGGAGAAAATAAATTCCGCTTTCGATCTCATGCATGAAGGCAAGTCTATCCGTAGCGTTGTCGTGTTTTAAAAACAGAAACTGAGGGAGGACCACCATGGCCAAGAAAGCCAAAACCAAAAAAGCTGCCGCCAGGAAATCGAAAACGATTTCCCTTCACCCCTTGATCGACAAGGGCGTGCTGGGCAAGGCCAAGCCGAAGTTTGCCGGCGGCACGCTGACCTGCAAATGCACAACCGATCCCGTAACCGTGAGCATTGGCGCGCAATCCGCCCATAATCACGCGTGCGGCTGCACCAAATGTTGGAAGCCTGCCGGAGCCATCTTCTCCGTTGTCGCCGTTGTCGGCCGCGACAATGTGAAGGTCACGGCAAATGAAAACAAGCTCAAGATCGTTGATGCCAACGCCCTCATCCAGCGCCATGCCTGCACCGGCTGCGGCGTTCACATGTTTGGCCGCGTCGAGCGCACCTCCCACGGTTTCTATGGCCTCGATTTCATTCACACCGAACTGTCGAAGGAAAAGGGCTGGTCGCCGCCCGAATTCGCCGCTTTTGTATCTTCCGTGATCGAAAGCGGAACAAAGCCCGAAGACATGAAAGCCATTCGCGCCCGGCTGAAAAAAGTGGGCCTGCCGCCCTACGACTGCCTGTCGCCGGCCCTCATGGACTATCTCGCAACCCATGCCGCCAAGGCTTCTGGCGTCCTGAAGTAAGTCCGCCGGTTCCGCAAGGTTCCTCATTTCAGACATGAATTCCCCAGAGGGTTTATGTTGAAGCGAAAGGAGCTTTGCGTGACCCGGTTTCTCGTCTGCATCCTGTTGGCGCAATGGATCGTCTGCGCAAATGCCTTGGCAATTGAGGTCCCGGCGATTTCCCAGCCGGAGGTGATCCGGCTTATCATTGCAGCCGAGAAGAACGTGAAGGACCCCCAGGGCTGGGCCGCCGACCTGCTTGATGTCCTGGCGCTCCACGATTTGCCCGCCAGCAAGGAAAATATCTGCGCCGCCATTGCCATCATTGACCAGGAATCAAGTTTCGTCGCCGATCCGGCGGTTGCCGGTCTCGGCAAGATTTCGGAGAAGGCGTTGCGCGCCAAGATGGACAAGGTGTCGGTTCTCGGACGCGTCGCCCTGCATTTTCTGGAGGTGACGCCAAGCCCCGGTGACAACTATCTCGCGCGCATCCGGAGCGCTCGCACCGAACGCGATCTTGACCTTGTCTACCGTGCCATGGTGGCGGATGCTGGCAAGCAAACCGGCCTTGGCCTGGTGATCAACAGCGGCCTCCTCAACAAGCAGATCGACGGGCGCAACGAAATCGACACCATCGGCTCAATGCAAGTGTCGGTCGATTTTGCCTTGGAGGTTGCCAAACGGCGGCGCTGGCTGCCCATGTCACTGGACGATGTCTATGCCCTGCGCGATGAACTCTACACCCGCCATGGCGGCATGTATTACGGCATCCTCCTGCTGTTGGGCTATGAGACGGGCTACAACAAAAAGCTCTACCGCTTTGCCGATTTCAACGCCGGCCGCTATTCAAGCCGCAATGCTGCGTTTCAAAGCCAGATCGCCGAATTGAGCGGCAGCGCTTTGGCGGCCGATGGCGACCTGCTGCTCTATGACAAGTCAGGAAAAGCGGGCAGCGGCGTCAGCAACACCGAGAAGGCTTTGCGCGCAGTCCTCAAAAATTCCAGTTTCGAATTGACCGACGAGGATATCCGCAAGGATCTCCTGCGCGAGAAGGACAATGACTTCGTGCAAACCCTGACCTACAGCGCCCTGCGGGCGACTTACGAGCAGGTCACCAAGAAGCGCCCGGCCTTTGCAATGGTCCCCAATATTGCGCTGTCGAGTCCAAAGATCAGAAGCAAAATGACAACCCGCATTTTCGCCGAAAGCGTGGATCGGCGCTACCAGTCATGCATGGCGCGGAAGTGAAGCGCTCTAGCCCTTCTTCACCGCCGCCACATGTTTTCCAAACTCTTCCGTGGCCATCAGCTTTTTGCAGCGCTCAAAGCGTTTGACGGAATAAGCCCAGAAATCATCCACCGGATTCTTGTTGGCATGCTGGATCAGGCCCCAAAGCGTCCACAGCAAATCGCACATCGCCTTGTAGATCACAAAACGCCCTTGCTCCGATGCCGTCGGCGCCCCATCAAAATAAGCGGCGATCATCTCTTCTTCCTGCGCCGCACTGAACCGCCCCTCAACCGCGAG
>JBBQNU010000056.1:0-17610 GCA_038330285.1 Hyphomicrobiales bacterium
AAAACAGTGAGCATGATTTGCGGCTTCTTCCTTGTTTCTGCTAGTACCGCATGAAGCCGCCCAATTTTGCAAGATGGATTTGAACATGACTGCCACGCCTGCCCTTCCTCCTAACATACATTCCACCGGTTCTCTTCCCAAGGTTGTGTGGGCCAAGGGGAGCTATCTTCATGATGTCGATGGCAGGCAATATATCGACGGATCGGGGGGCCCAGCGGTTTATTGCATCGGGCATTCGAACACGGAAGTGAACGAGGCCATCAAATCGCAGCTGGACCGCATTGCCCATGGCTACCGCTATAATTTCACCACCGATGCGCTGGAGGAATTAACCGAGATTATCCGCGGCGTTTGCGGCGGCACCTTGAAGCACATGGTTTATGTGACGGGCGGTTCGGAGGCGGTGGAAAGCTGCCTGAAGCTGGCGCTGCAATATCATGCGGCGCGGGGAGAGATGAGCCGGCGGCGATTCATTGCGCGAGAACGCAGCTGGCATGGCAATACGCTTGGAGCCTTGTCGGTGTCCGGTTTCCTGGAGCGGAAGGCGGCCTTTGAAGGTTCGCTTCTGGATGTTTCTCGGCTGTCTCCGGCCAATGCCTACCGCCCCATTGCTGCCAATGTGGGCGAAGCCTGCGCCCAGGAACTTGACGATGAAATCCTGCGCATGGGGCCTGACAAGATAGCGGCGTTTATTTTTGAGCCGGTGGTCGGCGCTGCCGGCGGCTGTGTTCCGGCTCCTGCTGGCTATGCCAAGCGGGTGCGGGAGATTTGCGACAAATATGGCGTGCTGATGATTGCCGATGAAGTGATGTGCGGGGCGGGACGCTGCGGCACCTGGCGGGCGCTGGAAACGGATGGGGTGGAGCCTGACATCATGTCGGTGGCCAAGGGGCTTGCGGCGGGTTACCTGCCGCTCGGCGCTGCAATCTATACGGATCGGGTGGCGGAGCCCATCATGCGGGTGCATGGCGCGCCGATGACGGGCCACACATTTACCGGCCACACGGCGTGCTGCGCAGCAGCGGTCGCGGTTCAGAAAATCGTGGCGCGGGATGGGCTCGTTGCCAAGGTTCGCGCTAATGAACCGAAGCTCAAGAAGATGATCGCCGAGGCGCTGTCGGGCGTCGAGGCCGTAGGCGACATTCGCGGCCGGGGACATTTCATCGCCACGGAACTAGTGGCCGACCGTAAGACCAAGAAGCCATTTGATGGCGCCCTGAAGCTTTTTATGCATGTACGGCAACAGGCCTTGGCCAATGGCCTGATCTGCTATCCGGTGGGCGGCAACGTCGATGGAATCAACGGCGACGTGATTATCCTGGCGCCACCCTATAATTCCACCGATGCCGAGTTGACCGAGATGGTGGACAAGATGGCCAAGAGCATCAAGCAGGTTCTGGCGGCGAAGGGGTTTGCCTAGTTCACCGGCGTCCACAGCACCTGATCGATGCGGGTTGCTCCGGTTGCCAGCATGATCAGGCGGTCCAGTCCCAGGGCCACGCCTGAGGCGGGCGGCATGAGGCGCAGGGCCTGGAGTAGCTCCTCATCTACCGGGTAGCGCTCGCCGTAGAACTCCTCCTTTAAATTCATTTCGGCTTCGAAACGGCGGCGCTGCTCGATTGGGTCGGTGAGTTCGCCGAAGCCATTGGCGAGCTCGACGCCGCAGGCATAGAGCTCGAAGCGCTCTGAGACGCGGGGGTCGTGGGTGCAGACGCGGGCCAATGCTGCCTCGCAGGCAGGATATTCGTAAAGGACGGTGATTGCACCATTGCCGAGATTGGGTTCGACTTTTTCGACCAGAATGCGGCTGAAGATGTCGGACCAGGAATCCCTGTCAGTGAATTGCACGGGGCATTGCTGGGCGAGGGCATCGCGATCCGATTCACTCCCCTTCAGGGTCGCCAGCAGATCAACGCCCGCATATTTTTCAAAGGCCCAGGAAACACTCAGCCACTCGGCTTCTGCAAAGGGGTCGGCCTTCCTAAGGCGCCAATTGAACTGTTTCGCCTCCGAAATGACCGCGGCCAGCTTCACCAATTCCAGACAGTCCTCGATAATGGCGGCATAGGGCTCATTGGCGCGGTACCATTCCAGCATGGTGAATTCGGGCGAATGGGTGAGCGTGCGCTCCCTGTTCCGGTAGACATGTCCCAGGTTGAAAATGCGGGTTTCGCCCGCGGCCAGCAGTTTCTTGCAGGCAAATTCCGGCGAGGTGTGGAGATAGCGGGGCTCACGGCTGCCGTCGGGCTGGATCAAGTCCGTGGCAAAGGCATGGAGGTGGGTTTCATTGCCGGGCGAGACCTGCAAAGCGGCGCAATCCACCTCAAGAAAGCCCCGTTCGGCAAACCATTGTCGGATACCGGTCACAATGCGGTTCCGGGCCAGCAGAAACGGCCTTCTGTCCTTGTGCCTTTCGAGCGAAAACCAGGGCATTTACATGCTGTCCTTGCAGGGGTTGGCTTAATCTCCGGGTGCTGCTAATACCCCCGCCAACCCAAATCAGCAATTCATGAAAGTTTCACACAGTGGTCAAGGTTATCGCAAGCGGCGTTCGCAAGGGCAATGTCATCGAGCATGAGGACGGCAAGCTTTACGTCGTCCTCAAATCCGAAAGCATGCATCCCGGCAAGGGCACGCCCACGACCACCATCGACATGCGGCGCATTTCGGACGGAGTCAAAACCGTGGTGCGCTACAAGACGACGGATGCGATGGAGCGCGCCTTCGTGGAGACCGTGACGCACAGCTATCTCTACAAGGATGGCGACATGTATGTGTTCATGAATCCGGAAAGCTTCGAGCAGATCAGCCTGCATGAAGACATGGTGGGTGATTCAGCGCCCTTCCTGCAGGAAGGCATGGAATGCCAGATCGCTCTGTTCAACGGCGCGCCCATTTCCATCGAGATCCCGCAGCGCGTGACTTTGGAAATCATGGAAACGGAACCTGCGATCAAGAACCAGACGGCCTCTTCGTCGTTCAAGCCCGCCCTGCTTTCCAACGGCGTGCGCACGCTGGTGCCGCCCCATATTGCTGCGGGCACCCGCATCGTGGTGGAAACCGCCGACGGCTCCTATGTGGAGCGCGCCAAGGACTAACGGCTGAAGGTTCCCACAATCTCGACGTGGCAGGTCCATTTGAACTGATCTACGGCGGTGAGGGCTTTCAGTTTGTAACCGCCGCCCACCAGGATTTCCGCATCCCGCGCAAAACTGGCGGGGTCACAAGATACAGCGACAATTGTTTTCACAGCTGATTTCACCAATTGCCTGGCTTGCGCCTCGGCACCGGCGCGGGGTGGATCGAAAACCACGGCGTCGAATTCCTTCAATTCATTGGCCACCAGGGGTTCGCGCATGAGATCGCGCACTTCGGCTTTCAGCGGCTTGAGGGCGGTAGTGAGGCGCGCGGCCTGAACGAGGCTGGCAATGGCTGGCTTGTCACTATCGATGGCTGTTACCTTGGCTCTTTCCGCAAAACGCAAGGCAAAGGGCCCGACGCCGCAAAAGAGATCGGCGACGGATTTGGATTTGCCGAGGGAATCCAGAACCAGATTTGCCAAGGCCTCTTCGCCGGCCTTTGTGGCTTGCAGGAAGGATCCCGGCGGGACTTGCACAAGGGCCTTGCCGATTGAGACAACCGGCACGGCACGGGTGGCCACCATGTTGCCGTTGATGCTCAGGCGCGCCAGGTTCAACTCCCCAACGAGGATTGCCAACTTCGGTATTTGCTCATCAGCGATCTTGCGTTCTGCCTTGATTGAAACATCAAGGCCGTTATCGGCTGCCGTGAGCGCGACATCACAATCACCGAGCTTATTGCCCAGTTTGCGGGCGATATCGGTTGCGTTCTGCAGGGCCGGAACAAGGATGGGGCATTGATCGATGTCGATGAGGTCGTGGCTGCGGGCCGCCATAAAGCCTGCAAGGACAACGCCGTCCTCGCGCCTCACATGAAGGCTGACACGCCTACGCCCTGCTCCATGGGCATCGATGATTTCGCCAACCGGGAATTCGATCCCGCGTTTTTCAAGAACAGTTGCGATGAGATCGCGCTTCCATGCCTGGTAAGGAACCAATTGCCAATGCTGCATCTGGCAGCCGCCGCATTTCACATAGTATTTGCAGAAGGGCGCGATGCGATCCGGAGAAGCCTGAAGAACCTGCCCTGTTGCCCCGTCCACAGTTTCGCCAGCGAGGACATTCCGAAATGTCTGTCCGTTGCCCACGCCCTCACCGCGCCAATTGAGATGTTCGATTGTAACCTGCATGTCAATCGGTGTTCGTTGGAAAGGCGATGGCAATGGCGATGCCTGAGGTGAAGGACAGTTTCACAGGACCCAGCGCGACATTCGACATGGTGAAACTTGTGCCAAGAGTCAGCGCCTTGTCCTTCAGCGGCCATTTCACGCCCGTAAGATTGAGCCCGGTGATGTCGCTCCATGGCACGATGCTGAGGCGGCTCTGTGGGCCGAAATCAAAATCATAAGTTCCGGCAATGAGTGGGAAGGCCTCTTCGTCGCCATTGGAAATAAAACATGTGCGGCCAGACCTCGCCAAATGCAGCGCTAGGCCGAGATGGGCGGTGGCATGGTCGCTTTGGCCTCCCATGCCGCCGATCAAAATAACCTCGCGCGCGCCCAAGCGAAGCGCTTCCTCCACGGCGATTTCTCCGTCGGTTGCATCCTTGTCGGCGGAATGGGTCTGGCGCGGCACGAGTGAATAATCCAGCAGCAGCTCCGAGCCCGCCGAGTCGAAATCGCCCACCCATAGCTCGGGCACAAGCGCCAAGGCGCTGGCGTGTTTCATGCCGCTATCGGCGGCAATGAGGCGGACCCCGGCGATTTGCCGGCGCAGGCGCGGGGTGACCACAAGGTCGCCGCCGAGGAGAATGGCAAATCGGGACATGCCAGCCATGTAGCAAAAACAGCTTGAAAGATCACGCCCTTAAGTTTAGGCCTGTTTTTGCTCTCAACGGGGTGCCGCATTCTATGCGGCTGAGAGGAACTCCGGTTCCAACCCGCTGAACCTGATCCGGATTATGCCGGCGGAGGGATTGCGAGCGGAACCTGGAATCCCCCTCGTTCCCTGCCTCCATCCGAAACTGATTGGAGGTATTATGCTCAGACTTATCAGCACGATTATCGCTTCCGTCATTTTCGCTTCCTTGGCGCAAGCCAAAGAGACGTTGACGATCTACACCTATGAAAGCTTCGTAACCGAGTGGGGTCCGGGCGCCAAAATCAAGGAGGCTTTCGAGAAGACCTGCGACTGCGCAATCGAATGGGTGGGGATGGGTGACGGGGTCGCCGTGCTTAACCGCCTGAAACTGGAAGGCGCCAATACCAAGGCCGATCTCGTTCTGGGCCTCGATACCAGCCTGACGGCGGAAGCCATTGGAACCGGGTTGTTCGGCAAGCATGGCGTAGACAAGGCGCTGGCCAGGACGCCCGAGACTTGGACCGATGATTATTTCATGCCCTATGACTACGCGCATTTCTCGGTCATTTATGACACGGAGAAGATGGCGGTTCCGCCAAAGAGTCTTGACGAACTTGTCAATGGCGACCCCGCCCAGAAAATCGTTCTGGAAGATCCCCGCTCATCCACGCCCGGCCTTGGCTTCCTGCTGTGGATGAAAGCGGTTTATGGCGATAGGGCAGCGGAGCAATGGAAAAAACTGCAGCCGCGCATCCTGACGATTACGCCGGGCTGGAGCGAGGCCTACGGGCTGTTCACCAAGGGCGAAGCGCCGATGGTTTTGTCCTATACGACATCGCCTGCCTACCACACGGTGGCGGAAAACACTGCGCGCTATCAGGCGGCCGCGTTCAGCGAGGGCCACTACCTTCAGATTGAAGTGGCCGGCCTGATCGAGACCTCGCCGGAAAAGGCGCTGGCGCAGAAATTCCTGGGTTTCATGATGACCCCGGCATTTCAGGACATCATCCCCACCACCAACTGGATGCTGCCCGCGGGGGCCACGGGCACGGCGTTGCCGGACGCCTTTGGAAAACTCATTGTGCCTGCAAAGACGCTGCTCTTTTCACCGGACGCGGTTTTCAAGAACCGCCGCGCCTGGGTGGATGAGTGGCTGAATGCCATGAGCAAATGATGTTGAGGAACCTGACATTGGCAATTGCACTCGGATTTATTCTGGGTGCGGTTGCCCTTGGGTTCCTGCCCCTGCTCTGGCTTGGTTCCGGGCAAGCCTTCCATTTTGATGCCTATCTGCCGCGCGTGGTGGCTTTCACGCTGAAGCAGGCGTTTCTTTCAACGCTGCTGTCGGTTGCTATCGCCTTGCCCGTGGCGCTCGCGCTGGCGCGGCGGCAATTCTTTGGCCGCGAGGCCTTGCTCAAAATCTTTTCCGTGCCCCTTGCCCTGCCGGCCATCGTTGCCATTCTTGGGATTGTCGGCGTCTATGGCAACAGCGGACCCTTCGGAGGCCTGTTCTCCATCTACGGCCTGACCGGAATTCTGCTGGCCCATGTGTTCTTCAACATGCCGCTTGCGGTGCGTCTCATGCTCACACGGCTTGAAGCCATTCCAGCGGAAAATTTCCGGCTGGCGGCACAATTGAATTTCAGCACCGGGCAGGTTTTCCGCTTCATTGAATGGCCGCAGCTATCATCGGCGATTACGGGCATTGCCAGTCTCATATTTCTTCTCTGCACCGCGAGTTTTGCTGTGGTCCTTATCCTTGGCGGCGGCCCGCAAGCGACCACACTCGAAGTGGCAATCTATCAATCGCTGCGGCTGGATTTTGACCCGGCACGGGCGTCCGTTCTCGCGCTGGCGCAACTCGTGACCTGCGGTGTCTTGGTTCTGGTCGCGGGACAGTTTGCGCGGGAGATTCAAGTGGTACCGCCGACACTTGCCAATATCCGGCGGTGGGACGGACAATCAGGATTCTCAAAGACCATTGATGGTTTGGCGATTGCCCTAGCTATGGCAATCGTTGTGCCTCCAATACTTAGTGTTGTCCTATCAGGCATCGGCAATGTGCGATTGGATGGATCATTGCTGTGGGCGACAGCCACAAGCCTGCTGATTGGCCTCACATCGGCGAGTCTCAGCATTGCGTTGGGATGGGTACTTGCGGGTTCAGCAGCACGACAACCACGCATGCTGTTGAAGTCCGCCATCACGCTCGCCTGCCTCGCCTCGCTGATCATGCCACCTGCTGTGCTGGCAACGGGCTGGTTCGTGACCCTCAGCCCCCTTGCCGACATGAGCCGCTATGCGTTTTTCCTGGTTGTTATCCTCAATGCCCTTATGGCCCTGCCCTTCGTCTGGTCGCCGCTCCATCCGGCCATCACGGATTCGGTTCAACGGCATGACCGGCTTTGTTCAAGTCTTGGATTAAGAGGCTTCGCGCGGCTGAAACTCATTGATTTGCCGGTCCTGCGCAAGCCAATCGGGCTGGCGTTCCTCATGGCGGTGATTGTCTCCCTCGGCGATCTTTCGGCGATCACGCTGTTTGGCAGCGACACGCTCGTCACCCTTCCCGCATTGATCTTCCGGCAGATGGGCAATTACCGGATGAATGATGCGGCGGGCACGGCCCTTGTGCTGGCGGCTTTCTGTTTTGCCCTGATAACACTCGCCCAGAGATGGAGCCAACGCCATGATCAAGCTTGAGAACGTCGGCTTTCGCTATGAAGACATGGTGATGAATTTTAACCTGCAGGTTGCCAAGGGCGAGCTTGTGGGAATCATCGGGCCGAGCGGGGCCGGGAAATCCACCCTGCTTTCGCTCCTAGCCGGATTCGATGATCCCGTGTCAGGGAGGATTTCGATTGGCGGTGCCGACATGGAAGGCGTGGCGCCGGACCAGCGCCCGGTGAGCATGATCTTTCAGGACCACAACAGTTTTGCCCATCTTGATGTGTGGACCAATGTGGCACTGGGTGTTTCACCGGACCTGAAACTTGATCCGCAACAGCATGAGCGCGTTGACGGGGCTCTGGCGCGGGTTGGCCTTTCGGATTTCAGAACGCGAAAACCCACGGAGTTATCAGGCGGCGAAAAGCAACGCATCGCCATTGCCCGCGCCCTGGTACGGGACAAACCCGTGTTGCTGCTGGACGAGCCCTTTACGGCGCTGGGGCCGGCGCTGCGGCGCGAGATGCTGGACCTCATCCGCGAGATCCAAACGGAGCGGAAGCTGACGGTTCTCATGATCACGCATCAACCGGAGGATGCCAAGTACGCGGCTTCGCGGATTGCCTTCGTTCAAAACGGCCGGATCACCCATACTTTGCCGGCAAAACAGTTCTTTGCCGCCTCGGCCCCGGCGGAGATCAGTGCTTACTTGAGAGGTTAGCCACAATCAGCTAACCACCGCTCTGCAATGGCCAGACTCCTTCTCAATCTGCAAGACATTCACCTCACCTTCGGCGGCAAGCCGGTGCTTGAGGGGGCAGAGCTCATGTTGGCCGATGACGAGCGCATGTGTCTGGTGGGACGCAACGGCTCGGGCAAGTCAACGCTTCTGAAGATCGCGGCGGGGCTGATCGAGCCCGATGGCGGCGAGCGCTGGTTGCAGCCGGGAACTACCGCAAGGTATCTGCCGCAGGAGCCGGATTTCGGAAACTTTGCGACTGTGCTCGACTACGTCGAGGCTGGCCTCGGGCCTACGGACAATCCTTATCGCTGCAAGCACTATCTCAATGAGTTGGGCCTGACGGGAGATGAAAAACCCGCAACGCTTTCAGGCGGCGAAATGCGCCGCGCGGCTTTGGCGCGGACGCTTGCGCCTGACCCGGATATCCTGCTTCTTGATGAGCCGACAAACCATCTGGACTTGCCCGCGATTGAGTGGCTGGAAAACGAACTTAAGGCGTCACGCGCTGCCTTCATCCTGATCAGCCATGACCGGCGTTTTCTCGAAGCCCTGTCGAACCGCACGATATGGCTGGATCGCGGCGCATCTAAACGAATGGACCGTGGCTTTTCAGAATTCGAGGCCTGGCGTGACCAGGTTTTGGAACAGGAAGACATCGAGCAGCAGAAGCTGGCGCAGCGCATTGCCACGGAAGAACACTGGATGCGCTATGGCGTAACGGCGCGGCGCAAGCGCAATATGCGCCGGGTCGGCCTGCTTTCGACGCTGCGCAAGGAGCGGCGCGAGCATGTGGGCAACCTGGGCAATGTACGGCTCACGGCATCGAGCGGCGATGCCTCGGGGCGGCTGGTTGTCGAAGCCAAGAAGATTTCCCAATCCTTTGGCGAGCGGGCAATTGTTTCCAATCTCGATTTGCTGATGCTTCGGGGTGACAGGCTTGGAATCGTCGGGCCTAATGGCGCGGGCAAAACCACGCTTATCAAAATGCTCACCGGCGCCATGGAGCCCGACAGCGGGTCGGTGCGGCTTGGCAACAACCTGCAAGTGGTGACTTTGGATCAGAGCCGCCAGAGCCTTGATCCCAATACGTTGCTGGCCGATGTGATTACGGCGGGCCGCGGCCAATCGGTGACCATCAACGGCGAAACCCGCCATGTGGCGAGCTACATGAAGGATTTTCTGTTCAGGCCGGAACAGGCGCGCACCCCGGTTTCGGTTTTGTCCGGCGGGGAACGGGCGCGGCTTATCCTGGCGCGGGAACTGGCCAAGCCTTCAAATTTCGTGGTGCTGGACGAGCCCACCAATGATCTCGATCTTGAAACGCTTGATCTCCTGCAAGAGATGCTCGGCGACTATCAGGGAACGATTTTGCTGGTGAGCCATGACCGCGACTTCCTCGACCGCGTGGCCACTTCCATCCTGATGTTCGAGGGCGATGGAAAGTGGACGGAATATGCAGGCGGCTATTCGGACATGGTGGCCCAGCGCGGGGCCGGGGTTAATGCGCGCCAATTAAAAGTTGCAGTAAGCGAACGGGCCGCTTCACCTGTGCAACCGGCAAAGCCGCAGGCCCGGCGCAAGCTGACGTTCAAGGACAAGCATGCCCTTGAAACGCTGCCGGCCAGGATGGCTTCCCTGCATGATGAAATCGCCAAGCTTGAAACCAAACTGGCTGACCCGGAACTTTTTGCGCGTGATCCCAAGGCCTTTGAAAAAGCCATGACGCGGCACCAGAAAGCCAAGGCGGAAATTGCGCAGGCCGAGGAGCAGTGGCTGGAACTTGAAATGCTGAAGGAAGAACTGGAAGCATACTAGGCTCACCAGCCGCCTCCGCCTCCTCCACCGCCGCCGCCGCCCGATGAACCGCCGCCGCCGGAGAAGCCACCGCCGGAACCTGAGCTTGATCCCGGCGCCTGTGATGCTGAAGCCGCACTCGTGGCCAGGCTGGAGCCCAGGCTTTCGGTGAAGCCGCCCATGTTTCCGGCGTTCCAGTTGCTGCCGGAATACCAAATCGGTGCCGTGGCGCCTGCCAAGGCAGCGGCAGCCAGCACAGCGGTGAATTTGGCGTTCCACTCATTCTCGCAATCAAGCGCCAGGGCATAGGGCAAGTAGCGCTCAAAAAGCTCCGGCGTTTTTTCCGGCGGGTTCAAAATCTTGAGGCGCTCCTCCTCGGCGGTTTTCATGTACATGCGAAAACCTTCGAGTTGATCGAGAACCTGACGGCCGGAAACGGTGGGGGCGCTCAACAGGTTGTAAAACAGAATGTTCAATATCCCGAGACCGATTGCGGTGCTGACGAGCATAACGATGCCCGGCGACAGCGCATCGGAGAAAATCGCAATAATTGGAACCGCCACGCCGGCAATGCCAAAGGGAATAAGGAACAGCAGCGATGCGGCGGAGCCGATTTTGGCAAGCACGCCTTGGCTGTTGATGACGCCTTTGATGGAACTCCAGGCAATGGTGAGAATTACGCCCCACCAGATGCCTGACCAGCCCGCCGCAAAAAGCCCCACGAAGCTGTCCTTTTCGGGAAGCAGCAGGGCCGAAATCACCAGGCCCGCAATTGAAAGCGCGGCACCGGCCCAGAACCAGCCGATGTTCCGGACAAAAACCGAGCCTTCGAATTCCCGCTTGAGGACATTTTCCAGAGACCGCTTCATCATGCCGATTGCGGCATGATTGGAATTTTCAAGTTCGGTGGTGCCGGACGGCGTTGAACTGAAGAGCGCATTTTCAGCCGATGTGAGGGCGGTTCCCGGCCCGGCCAGCTTGGTGATTTGGAAATCGCCGTCACTGTCGGCAATTTTCAAGCGCCCCTTGACCGCAAGCCCAACCAGAGCGGCAGCAAAAGCCTTTTGATCATAACGCTGCTTCCAGATGAAACGGGAGCCGGCGGGACCGAGGGCCGGAGGCGGCCTGAAGAGTGGAACGATGACACCCGATGGGGGGTCGCGGCCCACTTTCGCCCAAGCAAAATAGAAAAACAGCGCAACACCGAGGAGCGTTGCCGCAAGGCCCATGAAGCCTGCGTTGTCACGCAGAAACCAGGAATACTGCTGCGCTTGGCTGGGGGCCGCAACAATGCCCTTCTGCCAGGCGACGGCCACGGTCATGCCTTCGCCCGGGGCGAGATTCCGGGTGGCAACGGCACGGTATTCATTGCCGGTGGCGTTGAACACCTTGAAGTCGTGGCCATTTTCACCCTGATATCCGGTGTATACGGCATGCTGCAGGATTTTGGCGCCCGGCGGGAGCCGCACGACTGCCGTTGTCGCCAAGATGGGAAAAGTCCAACCGTTGCCCGTCACATTCCAGTAGAGTTCGTCATAGCCGGAGAAAAATCCAAGCTGGCGGGTGGTCCGGTACTGGATTTCATAGACATGAATGCCGGGATTGAGAAACACGTCAGCGCTTCCGATGCGGATGCGCTTGCCGTTGGACAGGCCCTCGAGTGTGAAAGGTTCCGGCTGCCTGTCGCGCCTTATAGAGATCACCTCGAAGCCCACAACCACGCGCAGGCCGTTCCGGTCCGTATAGGTTGTGGGGAAATCGCGAAAGATGCCGCGCCGGATCTGCCTGGATTCGGCGTTGACCGAAATGGTCTCCGTCACATCAACGGACCCATCGACGTTCACCCGCGCATCGCTGGTGAATTGTTCAATGCGCTCTTCCGCCTGAACCGCGGAATTGAGAACGACGAGCGCTACGAGCGCAAAGAGGAAGGCGCGCATGGCCCTGGCTATTTCTTGAAATCGACTTTGGGCACTTCGCGGGCCGCCGCATCGCCAATTTCGAAGAACTCGGCCTGGGTGAACTTGAAGAAATTGGCGACGAAATTGCTGGGGAAGGACTGGATCATGGTGTTGAGATTGCGCACTGCGCCATTGTAGTAGCGGCGCGAAAGCTGGATTTCATCTTCAGTTGCTGCCAGCTTGTCCTGCAAATCACGGAAGTTGGCGTCGGCCTTCAATTCCGGATAGGCTTCGGCCACGGCGAACAATTTGCCAAGGGCGGCCGTCATGGCCTGCCCCACCACCGATTGCTCGCCAACCGAGCCTCCTGAAATGCTCTTGGCGCGCAGCTCCGCGATGTCACGAAACAGCTTGTCCTCATGGGCGGCGTAGCCTTTTACGGTTTCGATGAGATTGGGTATGAGATCGGCGCGGCGGCGCAACTGCACGTCAATGCCGCTCCAGCCTTCGGCCACGAGGTTCTTGCTACTGACGAGGGCGTTATAGGCGTAAACCAGATAGCCCGCGATGGCGACGATGAGCGCTAAGATACCATAACCGAATGTCATTGTTGTTTCCCCTGAGTGGCCAAGACGCCAGTTATCGCAGTATTCGGGCCGGTTTGCCAGACGGGTTTTTTCTGCCATAAGGCTGCTCCACCTGAACGAGAGATCAGCGATGACAACGCACTTGCGGGTTCTGCGCCCTGCCCCGAATATTTATGCTTTCTATGATGGCCGGGTTGAGGGCTACCGCTTTGCGGAAGGAGAGAACTGGGTGGATGACGGGGCGCTGTCTCTGGGCATCGCCAGCTATGCCATCGTTGAAGGCGAAGACGCGCTGGTCTACGACACGCATGTTTCAGTTGAATATGCCGCATTCATCCGCAAAACACTCACCGATGCCGGTGTGAAGAATTTCACCGTGGTGCTCAGCCACTGGCACCTCGACCATGTGGCGGGAACCGGAGCCTTTGCCGATTGCAGGATCATTTCAAACAAACGCACGTTGGATCACCTCACACAGCGCAAATCCGCAATCGAAAGCGGTGAGTATTCCGGGCCGCCGATCATCAAGCCGCTTATCCTGCCAACCCAGACATTTGAAGGGCGCATGCAATTGCGAATGGGCAACCTCACCATTGACCTGATCGAAGCCAACATTCACAGCGATGACGCTACGGTCCTCTGGCTGGCTTCCGAGCGCATATTGTTGGCCGGTGATACGCTGGAAGACACAGTGACCTATGTGGGCGAACCCGAAAATTTTGACATCCACCTGGCCGACCTAGACCGGCTTTGGGCTCTGAATCCGGAGCGAATTTTACCGAATCACGGCGATCCCGAAATCATCGCCCTTGGCGGTTATGAAAAGACCTTCATCCGCGCCAACCAGCAATACATTCGCATGCTGAAGCGCTGCGTTAGCGAACCGGACTTGCGCGGCAAGCCGCTGCGCGACATCATCACCGGCCCGCTTGAGGCCGGATGGGTCAATCTGTTCGAACCCTATGAAGCCATTCACCGGCAGAACATTGACGTGGTTCTGGCCGCCAAACTCAGTTAGGTCTGGTTCTTGATCTGCTTGCGCAATGATGGCCAATGCTTATGGTAACCGGCTGATACGGAGCCCCCTAATGAACGCGAAGACGCCACCCCACAAGCCGCCTTTCCCCGGCCCTGAAGGCCAGGAGGACATGCCCTATCTGCTTACCCCCGGCCCGCTGACGACGTCGCGCACGGTGAAGCTTGCCATGCTTGCCGATTGGGGCTCGCGCGATGTGGAGTTCCGCAAAATCGTTGGTGATATCCGCAAGCGCATTCTGCAACTTTCCAATTGCGACGGACGCTATGAATGCGTGATCATGCAGGGGTCAGGCACCTTTGCGATTGAAGCGGCACTAGGTAGCCTGTGCCCGGACAAGCGGCGGAAAACCCTGGTCGTTGCCAACGGCGCCTATGGCGACCGGGCAGCGCAAATCCTGGAGCGCATCGGCAGGCCCTATCTGAAAATCGACAAGGGCGACAGCACGGTTCCAACGGTTGAAGAAGTGGTCACCATGCTCGATGCAGACAAAAGCATCAGTCATGTCTGGATGGCGCATTGTGAAACTACATCGGGTATCGTGAACCCCATCGAAGAGATCGGGCAAGCGGTCAAGCTGCATGACAAGGTTTTCATGGTGGACGCCATGTCCTCCTTCGGAGCCCTGCCCCTCCACATGGTGGAACAGAACATTGACGTGATGGTGTCCTCCTCGAACAAATGCCTGGAAGGGGTTCCCGGTTTTTCCTACGTGGTGGTAAAGCGCGACCTGCTGGAAGCCTCGGCGGGGGCTTGCCATTCCGTTGTGCTTGACCTGTTTGACCAGTGGCGGGGCCTTGAGACCAATGGGCAGTTCCGCTTCACGCCACCGACCCATGCGCTGGTTGCTTTCGATCAGGCGCTGAAGGAACACGAGCAGCAAGGCGGCGTCGAGGGGCGCGGGGCGCGTTACGCCCGCAATGCAGAAGCCCTTGTCGCCGGCATGACCGAGATGGGATTTTCGACATTGCTCAAGGAAGGGTTGGCCGGGCCGATCATTCAGACCTTTCTGACACCGCGCGACCCCAATTTTCATTTTGAGCAGTTCTACGAAGCGCTGCGGGTGCGCGGCTTCACAATTTATCCGGGTAAACTGACCAGACGTCCAAGTTTCCGCATCGGGACCATCGGCCAGATTGATGAGCGCGTCATTGCTGCTGCCCTTGAGGCCATCCGGGATGTAGTAGGCGAAATGGGGGTGAAGGATTTCGCCCCGCTCCAGAGCTAGAACCAGAAATGACCTCTAACACCATGAAATCCGACAGAAAGTCCGTTTCCGTGAATGGCCGCGACTATGCCTGGCCGCAGGCTCCCCTCGTGGTGATTTGCTGCGATGGCAGCGAACCGGACTACATGGAAATGGCCATGGCCGAAGGCCTGATGCCGAACCTGAAGAAGATGATTGCCAAGGGCGAAAACACCCGCGGCCTTTGCGTGATCCCAAGTTTTACCAATCCCAACAATCTTTCAATCGTGACCGGTTCGCCACCGGCAGTGCACGGCATTTGCGGAAACTATCTCATTGATCCCGTGACCGGGCTTGAGACGATGATGAATGATCCCAAGTGGCTGCGGGCGCCCACCATTTTCGAAAAATTCCAGAAGGCGGAGGCCAAGATCGCGGTGGTCACGGCCAAGGACAAGCTGCGCCTGCTGCTTGGCAAAGGCCTGGTTTTTGACGGAACCGCTGTCGCGTTTTCTTCCGAACATGCCGACAAGGCCACCTTGAAGGACAACGGCATTGACGGCGTTTGCGCGATGGTCGGCATGGCGGTGCCGGAGGTTTATTCGGCGGAGCTTTCGGAATTTGTGTTTGCGGCGGGCGTCAAGCTGTTGGCATCCATGAAGCCCGATCTGATGTATCTCTCCACCACTGACTATGTGCAGCATAAATATGCTCCGGGCTCAAAGGGCGCCAACAGCTTCTACATAATGATGGATGGCTATCTCGGGCGGCTTGATGCGCAAGGGGCTATCGTGGTGATCGTGGCCGATCACGGCATGAGGGCCAAACATTTGCCCAGCGGCGAACCCGATGTGATTTACCTGCAGGATGCTTTGGACAAGAGTTTTGGGGCTGGCACGACGAAAGTCATCCTGCCCATCACTGATCCCTACGTGCAGCATCATGGCGCGCTGGGTTCGTTTGCGACTGTCTATGTCAAAGGGGTTTCGGTTGAGGAAGCTTCGGCATTCATTGCAAAGCAGCCCGGCATTGATGTGGTCCTTGACAGGGCGAAGGGCTGCGCGCGCTTTGAACTGCCGGAAGACCGCATGGGCGACATCATCGTCGTATCGGGCGGAAGCACGGGATCGAAAGTGATTGGCACCAGCCGCGCGCGGCATGACCTTTCCGGTTTGAATGAGCCGCTGCGTTCCCATGGCGGTCTCACCGAACAGACCATTCCGGTTATCGTGAACCGCAAAACCCAAAACCTGCCGAACCCGCTTCGCAATTTCGATGCCTTCTTCATCGGCTGCAACTGCATTATCGAGGCCTGACATGACCCGCACCGTGATCACCGAAAGCATGCGCATTGGCGGAAAGAAGGTTGCGGCCGATGGCGTTGTGCCGGTGCATTATCCCTTCACCAATGAAATCATCGGCACGGTTCCGGCGGGCCGGGCCGAACATGCGGCACGGGCTTTTGAGATAGCGGCTGGTTTCAAACCGAAGCTCACGCGCTATGAGCGCCAGCAGATTTTATTCAAGACGGCGGAGCTCATTCGCCAGCGTCGGGATGCCCTTGCCCATGTCCTCACGCTTGAGCTGGGGATTTCGATGAAGGATTCAGTTTACGAATGCGGGCGCGCCTATGACGTGTTCTCGCTTGCGGCCCAGCTCTGCATTCTTGATGACGGACAGATTTTTTCCTGCGATCTCACGCCGCAAGGCAAGGCGCGCAAGATTTTCACCAAGCGCGATCCGGTGGGTGTGATCTCGGCGATCACGCCCTTCAACCACCCGCTCAACATGGTCTCGCACAAGATAGCACCGGCCATTGCCACGAATAATTGCGTGGTGTGCAAACCCACGGAACTGACGCCGCTCACCGCCCTTGCGCTGGCCGACATTATTTATGACGCGGGCCTGCCGCCGGAAATGTTCCAGGTGGTCACCGGCTGGCCTGATGACATCGGCGATGAGATGGTGACTAATCCCCATATCGCGGTCATCACGTTTACCGGCGGGGTGCGGGTGGGAAAGCTCATTGCGGCCAAAGCGGGCTACAAGCGGGCGGCCCTGGAGCTTGGTGGCAATGATCCACTGATCATCTTGAGCGACCTCAGTGATAGCGATCTCGACAAGGCGGCGGAACTGGCCGTTGCCGGTTCCACCAAAAATTCCGGCCAGCGCTGCACGGCGGTGAAGCGCATTCTGGTTCAGAACCGCATTGCCGACAGGTTCGTGAAGCTGGTTCTAGAAAAGGCCAAGAAAATCAAGTTTGGCGATCCCATGGACCCCACCACGGATCTGGGTTGCGTGGTGCATGAGGAAGCCGCCAAGGTGTTTGAAGGCCGGGTTCACAAGGCCGCCGAGCAAGGCGCCAAAATCCTTTACAATCCGGGCCGCAAGGGGGCAGTGCTGCCGCCCATCACGGTGGACTTCGTGCCGCACACCTCCGAGCTGGTTTTCGAGGAAACCTTTGGCCCCATCATCCCCATCGTCCGGGTTCCGGACGACGATGCGGAGGTGATCCGCATTTCAAATTCCACGCCTTTCGGGCTTTCCTCGGGCGTCTGCACCAATGACCTCAGCCGGATCACCCGTTTCATCGAGGGACTCAATGTGGGCACGGTTAACATCTGGGAAGTGCCGGGTTACCGTATTGAGATGTCGCCCTTTGGCGGGATCAAAGACTCAGGTAATGGTGTGAAGGAAGGGGTTATGGAAGCCATGAAGTTCTTCACCAACGTGAAGACATGGTCTTTGCCATGGCCAAGT
>JBBQNU010000057.1:0-17395 GCA_038330285.1 Hyphomicrobiales bacterium
TGATGTTGTCATAAGCGCCTAAATTCAGTCGTCATTTAAGTGGTATAGGGTGGGGTGGGGGTGGGGTTGACAGACCTCAATATATTCCCTATATGAGCATATAAACAAACCGCTATCGGAGTATTTCAATGGGAACCTTCCTTAACAACGATGATGCGATCTGGCTCAAGAATGTCAATGCTGACAGCAATACCATTGCAATTTTGCGACAGATTCCGGCAGGCACAAAGTTGAAAATAGAGGTCGAAGGCGTGCGCGGCGATTGGCAGCGAATGGCCGACGGCAAAGACGGACGGCCAACGTTAGGCCTGAAACCCGTAGGTAAGACTCTCGAGTTCTGGAAATCCATGAAACCGCGGCGTGGGGAGCATCTGGAGTTCAGGATTGTAGATCCTGGTGACACCTATCTAACCGACGTTCAGGCCACGCTGAGCGAATGGGGCTCTGAGGAGGATGAGAAGGCCTTCAATGATCTGTGATCATTGGCAGGTCGCGGCCGTCCCCTTCCCATTTATGGAACGGCCGGCAGTTAAACGCCGGCCGGCGCTTGTTATATCGAACAAGAATTTCAATTCCAGCAACGATCACACCGTCATGACGATGATCACGACAGCAAAACAGGAGCGCTGGCCCAGCGATTACACCATAGTCAAACCAGCCGAGGCCGGTTTGCGAACCAATTGTTATGTGCGGTGGAAGATTTTCACCCTGCCCAACAGTTTGATCACGCGCACTATTGGTGAAATGTCTGATGAAGACCGCGAAGCCTTGATGATTCAAGCCCGGATGATTTTCATCCGGGCCTGATCTTCAATCTCAATGCTGGTCGGCCCAAATCTTCTTCTTCACAAAATACAGAAGCCCGGCAAGAACAGCCAGATAGATCAGAACCATGAAGCCGAGGCTCTTGCGCTCCTCCATCTTGGGTTCTGCCGTCCAGGCGAGGAATGCCGAAACATCGCGCGCCATCGCGTCGACCGTGTTGGGCCCGCCGTCGTCGAAAGTCACCTGACCATCAACCAGCGGCGCCGCCATCGAGATGAAGTGGCCGTTGGCGAAATAGGGATTGTAGTGCTTGCCTTCCGGCATTTCCGCCTTGATTTCTGCCGTTGGTTCTTCGTAGCCCGTCAGGACGGAATAGACGTATTGCGGGCCGCCAATGCCATTTAAAAGCTGATTGAAGGTCCCATACCAGCCCGGGCGGAATTTGGTGATCAGCGAAAGATCAGGAGGCACGGCCCCGCCGTTTGCAGCCCCGGCCGCCTGCTCATTGGCAAAGGGCGAAGGAAAACGGTCGGACGGCAAGCCCGGGCGGTCAAACATTTCGCCATCGGAGCCCGGTCCATCCTTTACCGTGAAGGTCGCGGCCAAAGCCTTGACCTGTTCGGCGCTGAAGCCAGGTCCACCGGGTTCGCTCAAATTGCGGAACGAAACCAACCGCATGGAATGGCAGGCCGAACAGACTTCCTTGTAGACCTTGTAGCCGCGTTGCAGCTGGCCCTTGTCAAAGGTGCCGAACGGCCCCTCAAAGGAATAGGAAATGGCCTTGGCATCCTTCTGGCCTGTGGCGGCGGAAGCAGCCCCGGCAAGAAGCAGAAAACCAGCAGTTGCGATGGCGAGTGTCTTGAGCATTTTTTTCATCTTTTTCCCCAAATCACTCAGCTGGCGCCAAAGGCTTTTTCTTCGCCAACACCGCATCCGAGATGGAGGACGGCAACGGCTTCGGGCTTTCCAGCAGCCCGAGCAAGGGCAGGATCACAATGAAGTGGATAAAGTAATAGGCCGTGAGAATCCGTGACCAGAATACATAGGCGCCTTCCGCCGGCTTGGAACCCAGATAGCCCAAGGCAACGCAGACGATGGCGAATACCCAGAAGAATTGCTTGAAGATTGGCCGGTAAGTGCCCGACCGTACCCGCGATGTATCAAGCCAAGGCAGGAAGAAGAGGATCAGGATCGAGCCAAACATGGCAATGACGCCGCCAAGCTTGTCAGGGATGGCGCGTAAAATTGCGTAGAACGGCAGGTAATACCATTCCGGAACAATATGGGCCGGCGTGGCCAAGGGATTAGCAGGCAGATAGTTGATCGCATGGCCGAGATAGTTCGGCGCGAAAAACGTGAACGCCGAGAACAGGATCATGAACACGACAATCGCGAACGCATCCTTCATTGTGTAGTAGGGGTGGAAAGACACCGTGTCCTGCGAGCCCTTGACATTGACGCCCGTGGGATTGCCATTTCCGGGCACATGCAGCGCCCAGATATGAAGGCCTACCAAACCTGCCAGAACAAACGGCAGGAGGTAATGCAGCGAGAAGAAGCGGTTGAGCGTCGGATTATCAACTGAGTAACCGCCCCACAGCCACGTTGTCACTGACTCGCCCACAAAGGGAATGGCGGAGAACAGGTTGGTGATGACCTTGGCGCCCCAGAAGCTCATCTGGCCCCAGGGCAGAACATAGCCCATGAAGGCAGTTGCCATCATTACCAGATAAATCAGTACGCCGATCATCCACAGAACTTCCCGTGGCGCCTTGTAGGAGCCGTAATACATGCCGCGGAAAATATGGATGTAAACGGCGATGAAGAACATCGATGCGCCGTTGGCATGCAGGTAGCGCAGCAGCCAGCCGGAATTCACATCTCGCATGATGTGCTCGACCGAGTCGAACGCCATGCTGACATGGGGCGTGTAATGCATGGCCAGGACAATGCCGGTGATGAGCTGGGCCACGAGCATGACCGCAAGGATGGCGCCAAAGGTCCACCAGTAATTGAGGTTCTTGGGTGTCGGAAAATCCAGGGCCTGGCCCTGCACCAGCTCCATGATCGGAAGCCGCTCGTGCATCCATTTGCCGAAGGCGCTCTTCGGTTGATAATTCGACGGACCGCTCATAAATCTTGCCCCTGATTAACCGATGAGAATTTTTGTGTCGGTGAGATATTCATATTTTGGCACGGACAGATTTTCGGGCGCCGGACCTTTGCGAACCCGGCCCGCCGTATCATACATTGAACCATGGCACGGGCAGAACCAGCCGCCAGACTTTGCGTTGCCTTCAACCACCCCAAAGTCGCCCTCATTGCCAATGGGGACGCAACCCAAATGCGTGCAAACCCCCATCATCACGAGAAAACCTTCCTTGCCGCCCACAACGCGGTTCTCATCGGTGGCCGGATCGCCGTCCTTCACATTGGCGCTGCGGGCATTGTTGTCGATCAGCTCTTCAAGCTTCACGGCTTTTGCAAGTTCGATTTCCTTTGCCGTGCGGTGACGGATAAAGACCGGATTGCCGCGCCACTTCAGCGTTATCTCCTGGCCCTCGGCGATCGGTGCCAGATCGACCTCGATGGTCGCCAGCGCCAGAACCGAAGCATCTGGGTTCATCTGGCTGATAAAGGGCCAGGCCGTAAGGGCTGCCCCCACAGTGGCCACGGCTCCCGTGGCGATGAAAAGAAAATCCCGCCGATTTACATCCGCATGTACCGCTGTGGACACGTTTTTGTTCCCTCGTGTTGCCGCTGGCGCCGAAACTGGAAAACCCCATTTGGCACATTAACTCTGGCGGTTTTGGCATTGGCCACGAAAGTTGTCTAGCCATGAGTTGTCGCAGCGCCGCGCCGCTTTGATCATCTTGGCAACATTGGCTAAAACTCCAGAATCATGATCGAAATTGCCCTCTTCCAGCCCGACATTGCCCCCAACGCCGCAACCATTATCCGCATGGCCGCCTGCCTTGGCCTGAAAGTGACGATTATCGAACCGGCAGGCTTTGCCTGGACTGATTCTTCCTTCCGCCGGGCCGGACTGGACTATCTCGACCGCGCCGTGGTGCGGAGGTCCCCGTCCTGGCAGGCCTTCCGCGCGGAAACCCAGGGGCGACGTCTGGTTCTGCTGTCGACCAAGGCAGCTCTTCCCTACTCCCAGTTCGAGTTCACCCGGACGGACATCCTCCTGATGGGACAGGAAAGTGCTGGTGTGCCGCCGGAAGTCCATGGGGCCGTGGAGGCCCGCATCCTGATCCCAATGAAGCCGGGCGAGCGCTCCCTCAATGTCAGCCTCGCCTGCGCCATGGTGACCGGCGAGGCGCTGCGCCAAACTGCTGGCTTTCCCGCTTCTTGAGCCTTATGAAATCACCCGCAATGGCCGCCAACGAAACCCAAAAAAATACCGCCCGCCTCTGGTTTGAAACTCTGCGCGACCGGATTGTCGCCGAGTTTGAAAAACTGGAAAATGAAGCAGCGGGTCCGGCGCCCGCAGGACGCTTCAAGCAAACGCCATGGTCCCGCGACAACGATGGCGGCGGCGGCGTCATGTCCATGATGCACGGCCGGCTCTTTGAGAAAGTGGGCGTGCATTGCTCGACCGTCCACGGCGAGTTTTCACCGGAATTCCGGAAACAGATTCCAGGCGCTGATGACGATCCCAAATTCTGGGCCTCGGGAATTTCCCTCATCGCGCACTTCTGGAACCCGAACATTCCTGCAGTTCACATGAACACCCGCTATGTTGTCACCTCCAAGCCCTGGTTCGGCGGCGGGGCGGATTTGACGCCGGTTCTGGATCGCCGGCGCACTCAAGACGACGCCGATTCAAAAAGCTTCCACGCCGCCTTCAAAGCCGCCTGCAATGCCCACGCGGTTGCCGATTATGAAAAATACAAGAAATGGTGCGACGAGTATTTTTATCTGCCCCACCGGAAAGAACCACGCGGCATCGGCGGAATATTTTTCGACTATCTGAACACCGGCGACTTCGATGCCGACCTCGCCTTCGTGAAAGATGTTGGCACCAGCTTTCTCCAGGTTTTCCCGGATATCGTCCGGCGCAACATGAACACGCCCTGGACCGAGGCCGACCGCGAAGAACAGCTCATCCGCCGCGGACGCTATGTGGAGTTCAATCTGCTCTACGACCGCGGCACTTTGTTTGGCCTGAAAACCGGCGGCAATGTGGAATCGATCCTGTCGTCCATGCCACCCATGGTAAAGTGGCCCTAGAGGAAACGAATTATGGACCTTCGCAACGGCTTCGACATCAAGCGCTATATCCGCACCATTCCGGATTACCCGAAGCCCGGCATCATGTTCCGCGACATCACCACCCTGCTCGCCGACCTTCACGGCTTTCGCGCCACGATAGACGAACTCGTCTGGCCCTTCCTGCGCGGAGATATTGATTACGTGGCGGGCATTGAGGCGCGCGGCTTCATTCTCGGCGGCGCTGTGGCCGCAAGCCTCGGGCGTGGCTTCATCCCCATCCGCAAGAAAGGCAAGCTGCCGTCACGCACCATCGGCCAGGAATACGCCCTCGAATATGGCGTTGATACCATTGAGATTCACGCCGACGCCATCAAGCAGGGCGACCGCATCCTCTTGATTGACGATCTCATCGCCACGGGCGGGACAGCAGGTGCCGCCATCGATCTCATCCGAAAATCCGGCGGCGAAGTGGTGGCCGCCGCTTTCGTCATCGACCTTCCGGAACTCGGCGGAGCGGCAAAGCTTAGAGCCAAGAATGTAAAAGTCCACACGCTAGTGAGCTTTGAAGGGCATTAGAACCTGATCATCTTTGCATAACCCAGAGCCTATGTTTTTCCTCGCCCCTTGGGGGAGAGGAAGGGGCCCGTCCTGCGAAGCAGGATGGGAAGGTGAGGGGGAGCAGGTCTTGCAATTGAATCACCTGCTCCCCCTCATCCTCCCAAGCTTCGCTTGGGCCCCGCCTTCTCCCCACTGGGGAGAAGGAAAATAAACTGAATCTTGGCCTGACTAAAACTGATCAAGCTCTACCGGCGCGCTGTAAGCACCTTGCCTTCAAAGCTGTAAACCAGTTCGCCCTTCTGGTTGATGCCTTCGTTCATCGAGAATACGATGCCCCACTGCGGGCGCGAATTGAGTTCCCGCTTCCCCGTCACCCGGCAGGAATAACGGATCGTATCACCGGGATAGACGGGTTTCAGCCATTTGAGATTTGTGAAGCCCGGACCGGGACCCAATTCCGGAAGCGTTTTGCCGGCAGCCTGCAATTTCGCCCGCGCGGCATCATTCACGCCCACAAAACATTTCATCCAGCCCGCCGCCGTATGCCAGCCGCTGGCGGAAATCCCGCCAAAGGGGCCGCGCAGGCCGCCTTCGTCGCTCAAATGAAAAGGCTGCGGATCATATTTCCGGGCAAATTCGATGATGCTATCGCGGGTGAAATGATAGCTGCCGAGATCAACCGTCAGACCTTCATCTATCTCCTCAAGGAAAAGCCCCATCATGCTGTTTTGACTCGCATAAAGACCACAGCATTCATCTCGGTTTTCTTCGCGCCGGATTCATTGAAGAGCTCAAACAGGCATTCAAAAATGCCCATTTCCGGGCGCTTGGAGGAAATCCGCTTGGTAAGAATGGTCACCCGTCCGGAAAGCGTCTCGCCCGCCAGCACCGGCTTGAGCCACTTGACCTCGGAGACGCCATTCGACCCCATGCTGGCCGACTTGTTGAGCCAGGAATCGGCGATCATCCGCATCATCATGGAACAGACATGCCAGCCGCTGGCGGCCAAACCACCAAGTATCGAGGCTTTGCCCGCGGCCTCATCGAGATGAAACGGTTGCGCATCAAACGCGCTGGCAAATTCGCGGATTTCGGCGGCAGTCACCGCATAGGTGCCGAGGCCGATCACCTGCCCCACTGCAAAATCCTCAAAATGCAGGAGTTCGGCCATGGCTAGTTCGCAAATCGGAAGTGCATCACGTCACCATCGAGGACCACATATTCCTTGCCCTCAAGGCGGAACTTGCCGGCTTCCTTGGCGCCCGCTTCACCTTTGTTTTTCACATAATCCTCATAGCCGATGGTTTCCGAGCGGATGAAACCCTTCTCAAAATCCGTGTGGATGACACCGGCCGCGGCCGGCGCCTTGGTGCCCCTGGTAATGGTCCAGGCCCGGGCTTCCTTCGGCCCCACGGTGAAGTAGGTGACGAGATGCAAGAGGTCGTAGCCGGCGCGGATGACACGGTTGAGGCCCGGTTCCTCAAGGCCTACGGCATCAAGGTAATCCTTCTGGTCGGCCAATGGCAGAATGGCGATTTCGCTTTCGATCTTGGCCGAGACGACAACGGCGACCGCATTTTCTTCTTTGGCGCGGGCATAAACGCGCTGCGAAAAATCATTGCCCTTGTCGGCGGAGGCTTCCTCGACATTGCAGACGTAAAGCACCGGCTTGGAGGAAAGCAGTCCAAGGCCGCGAAACATCTTCTCTTCATCGGCCGTTCGCTCAACCAGGCGGGCGGGCTTGCCTTCACGCAACAGCACCAGAGCGCGGTTCATCAGATCCGCCATTTCCCTGGCTTCCTTGTCGCCCTGCTTGCCCTTCTTCTCGAGGCTCACAACACGCTTCTCGAGCGAGTCCATATCGGCCAGCATCAGCTCGGTTTCGATGGTCTCGATATCGGCAATGGGATCGATCTTGTTTGAAACATGGGTGATGTCGCCATCTTCAAAGCAGCGCACCACATGGGCAATGGCATCCGTCTCGCGGATATTGGCGAGGAACTGGTTGCCCAGGCCTTCGCCCTTGGAAGCGCCTTTCACCAAGCCGGCGATATCCACGAATGTGAGCCGCGTTGGGATAATCTGGGCGCTGCCCGCAATCCTGGCGAGATCGTCAAGGCGCGGATCCGGCACGCCCACATCGCCCACATTGGGCTCGATGGTGCAGAAAGGATAATTCGCCGCCTGCGCCGCCGAGGTCTGCGTGAGCGCGTTGAAAAGCGTTGATTTGCCGACATTCGGCAGGCCAACAATGCCGCATTTGAAACCCATGAAACCTAATCCTTTTCCGGCGCTGGAGCGAGCGCCAGATGCACCTTGTTTTGAAATGTTGCCGTATCGCCTTCAACCAGAAGGGCCGCGTATTCGGCGACCGCATCCAGCAAAGGCGTGAGCCAGACCTTGTCGGACTTGGCGAAATCACTGAGCACATGGGGATGAACCAGCGCTTTGTCACCCGGATGGCCAACGCCCAAACGAACCCGCGTATAATGCGGGCCGATATGGGCGGTGATCGAACGGATACCGTTGTGGCCCGCCGCCCCGCCGCCCAGTTTCACCCGGACTTTTCCCGCCAGCAAATCAATCTCGTCATAGATGACGACGACCTGTTCCGGCTCCATGCCGAGAAATCGGATGGCTTCGCCCACCGCCTGGCCCGACTCATTCATGAAAGTCAAAGGCTTGAGGACGAGGGTTTTCTGCAGCGCCAGGAGGCCTTCCGAAATCTCGCCGTGGAACTTCTTGCGCCAGGGCGAAAAGCCATGGCGGCGGACGATTTCGTCCACCGCCATGAAGCCGATATTGTGCCTGTTTCCGGCATATTTGGTTCCCGGATTGCCGAGACCCACAAGAAGAAACATGCCCGTCTCCTGTCAGACGAAGATGGTTACTTCTTCTTCGGCGCCGCAGCCGCGGCAGGAGCCGCACCCTTGGCAGGCGCTGCAGCAGGTGCCGCGCCCTTGGCCGCTGGAGCCGCACCCTTGGCGCCGGCAGCAGGAGCCGCCGCCCCTTCAGCCGGAGCCTTCTGGGCCGTGGCGGGAACATCAACAGGAGCCGCAACTTCCTCGACCACTTCTTCCTTGGCCTGGGCAGCGATGGTGCAGAGCGTCACGTCATCGCGCGAAACCGCGGTGACGCCTTCCGGCAGCTTGATGTCGGACAAATGGATGGACTGGTAAATCTGCATGCCCGAAACATCAACGGTGATGTCATCGGGAATGAAATCCGCCGAGCAGTAAAGGCTGAGCGTATGCGACACGATGTTGAGCGCGCCGCCGAGCTTGATGCCGGGTGAAAGTTCCTGGCCCTTGAAATGCACCGGAATGTCAACGGCAATGCGCGAGGCCTTGCCAAGCCGGAGGAAATCCACATGCACGATGAAATCGCGGATGGGCTCAAACTGCACATCGCGCGGGATGGCGCGGATGGTCTTGCCTTCCACTTCAAGGTCGACAAGCGTCGACAGGAAGCGGCCGGTCTGGATATGGGGCTCGAGCTCGCGGTAATTGAGCGAAACCATTTGGGCTTCCTGCTTGTCGCCATAAACGACACCGGGAACGAGACCTTCGCGACGTACTGCGCGGGAGGCCCCCTTGCCTGCCCGGCCACGCTGCGTGGCCTTAAGCTGAACGATCTTAGACATTTATATTCTCCTGAATGAATGAACCACGGCGCAAGCCTGCCTCCAGGGGTGTCCGCCACCTGTGCCGTGATCGGCGGGGTATAGATGAGGGGGCAAGGCGTTGCAACCCCGCTCTGGGAGAGGGAGGTTTGGGCCGGGATTCAGGGGATTTTTCGCCCCTCTAGCTTGTGTCGTACTTCATCGCCTGCCAGGCGAGGGTATCGCATTCGGCGAGGACTTCCTCGACCTCGTGGATGGGTTTGCGGCGATAACCCGGCGGATGGCCGGGCCGAAGGGGTGAGGCGGATTTTGGCCATGGTGATGCCTTCCGCCTTTCCTGCCAGCGCACGAGACGCCTGGCCTGCCGGGGAAGGTCTTCGAGGGCTGACTTCAGGGCACTGAGCCTCCGGTGAAGGCGCGTTGCACTGGCGAGACCATCGGGCGGCGGCGGGGGAACGACGACCGGCTGGGGCGTTGGAAACAGGGCGCAAATCCGGGGATCATAGTCCAGGATACGGACGCGCGGCTCAATTCGGGGGGATTTCCTGACCCGGATGGGCTTGGGGCGTTTCAAGGGATCGAAGAGCTGGAAGGAAGGAGGCCTGCTTCCACCGCCCCTCACGATCTTGCGTCCTTCCGGCATGGGCCGCGAGGGGGACAGCTTTACCACGACATTCCGGGCCGCAACGACAATAAGCCGCCGCACGGCGGATTCAGCAGGCCGCAGCACAGCCAGCACGGCGCTGTGCAGGGACCGTGGAATCCGCGAAGCCGCGTCGGTGCCATCAAGTCCCAGCAGGGCGACAAGGACTTCGATAATCCCCTTGAGCGCCTTGCTGTTGCGTTTGATGGCCAAGTCCCAGTCCATATAGCGTCAATCCTCGTATAGAACAAACAAGGAACATATGACAGCAAATAGGAATAGATGTCAAGAGGTGTTTCGAGAGAGCGAAAAGGGTTAAGCCGCCGTGCGAAGGGCTGCCCGCCCCGCCATCTTCAACCACTCATCCGCGATGACCCGCATGCGCTCCCGCATCACTTTATCCGGCGCAAGCTCCGCCTGCTCGAGACACAGCTCCGCTTGGCGGCGATAATACTCGGCTCGATCTTCATTCATAATGAAGTAACGCACTAAGCCGCTTCCTGTTCCACGTACTCCGTTCGCCGCCGCTCATCGCCCGCGAGCACGGCGAAAAATCGTTGAAAGGAAGGAATGACGGAACTCTATTTAATCAGGCATTTAATTGCCTACTAAGCGCGAACAGCCGAACATATGCAGGTTCATTTCTGACAGCTGCATTCGCGCTGACACACTCCTGCAGTAGCGCCCCAAGATCGCTCGGAACAGGATATATAGCTGGATCAATGAGCACGTTCGCAAGTTGCACAAAGGCAATAGGATGTTCACGAACCAGATGATCGTGCCTAGTTTCAAGCCGAAGTGAATGAGAAAGAAGATAAAGCTGATAGGGCACAACGAAGTCGAGTATGGCCTTTGCTGCGTCGGGGAAAGCTTCTTCACATTCTAAACTCATGAGCACAAAATTGCGGGACGTTTGCTCTTGACGCAAATCAGCGTCCAATGGCCAAATATTTCGAAATAACGGACCAACAATTTGGTGCCAACGACTTGCGCGATCCGCGGGGTCACCTTGCTCCTCCGCCATCATTCGCCAAAGATTCCATGAAGCGTTCTGACGCACAGCAGGTGGACCAACTATGAGCGTGCGCTTAATCTCAGATGTTGCAAGCTCATAATCGATCGCTTGCCCTCGCTGATGCCATAGGGCAACTGTGAGAAGTCTAGCAAACAACCCCTCAAACTCATGATCTGAAAGATCACTTCGGTTGAATGCCTCCAACATGGGCAACTTCAATGTATTGAACAGGCGGGCAGACCCAAGGTGTCCTTGGGAGTACGCACCCCACATTGCAACTGCTTCCGGATCATCCCACGAAAAGCGATTTAGAAGTTTCTCCATCACCCAAGTGGGGTCAGTTGTTTCAAGATAAGCCAAAAATCTACCAAGATAAACTCTCCCTAGAAACCCTGGATGACCTGTTGCTGCAGCAATTACGTTGAACCGGGGTTTTAGCGCCAAATTTAGTCCGCTTCCGGGTAATGGCTTAAGTGCACCGAGGGTATCTAGAAGCGACCAGGCTAAAACACCACCTGGTCTGTTAAGCGCTTGAGTAACGAGATCGCTATCATTCTCGGAAACAATACCATTCTGTTCATTAGCTCGGTAGGCAAGGTCAGCAAAACGATCCCAGAGCGGAAGAAACCGAGAACCACCAACCTTATCATCCTGGGACAGTATTTCACGTCTTGCTTGCAACCATGAAGTTACAGAACTAAGAATTTCAACGATTGTATCATCGGGCATTTTCAAAATGCTGTCTGCAAGCTCGAACTGAAAATCAGATTCGTCTCTGCTGTTTGCTGCCCACAGCAAGTCACGCCACGCTAAAGCCTCCCACCGTTCACTGTTTGATTCAATTTGGAGACCACGCAACGCACGCTCTGGATCCGCTGAGCAAAACACGCGCCAGATGTCACCTTCTTCAAAGTGCCGATCTCGCTGAATTCTTAACGCCTCTTTGACCAAATTTTCGTCAACAACATCAGTCAACAACTCGGGATGGGCATCAGGTCCCGAACCGCTTTCCATCCACGCGTTAAAGTCATCACGATCACCACCTCCGGGTCTCCATTTGGGTTGCCTCGCGGATATATCAGCTAATAGCGATTGACTTTCTACGGAGATTACACCTCCCACTGCCTCAATTCTCTTCAACCGCCTAAAGATCGATGAGTCATGAATAGAGAGCCATTCCTCCTCGTTCTCAATAGCAGAACTAGAGAAAAGCTCACGTGGTATGCCTCCTCGCAGGCGCGATTCAATAGCGAGGCGGTCAGCTTGATCGAATTCCGACCAACGGCCTGTCAAAAGGCGCATTATTTCAACTTGGGCGCCACTCGCCCAAAAAGTTCGATCATCGAGTTTTAAGGCAGTGGTTGCCGCCTCATGAGGGGTAAAGACACTAACTGCGGATACAAAGAGTGAAAGCCGCTTGACTAGCAGAAAATGAGAATCAATCCATGCCGTTGTTAACAAGCGAGCACGATCACTGTCTCGGGCCGCAATTCTGGTCCAAAGATCCGCCAACAATCTAATAATTGGATAAAATCCCGATCGGTATTGATTCTGCTTGTGCAGCCCGACTGAAGGGACGTCACTATCGGACCTATCATAACCACTCAAAAATCCGACGTCCTCAGCTTCTTCAAGAGCTTCAAGCAACGCTCGATCAACATTCCGAAACAACGCTACCTCGTGATCCAATTGCAATGGCCACGCAGACAAAATTTCATCTGTAGGCAGATGATCTCCAACAACAAAATCAACTTGTAAAAGCTGATGAAGAGTTTCAGGTGTCTCCAAATCTGGCGTTTCCATGCCCCATCGAAAGGCCTTTTTCACCTCCAGACGCGGTTGAAAAATTTTGCAAACAAGGCGCCGAATCTCGAATCCAGAACTACCGTTCTTGACGCTCTTAGCTACTTGATACCAACCATCTTCAGGGTCAGCATCAGGTCGACGAAATTTGGCCGAAAGAATTAATTTCCAGGCCCTTGAACGCACTGGCGAGAGGTTTGCCCTTCACGCTCCAACGCCTGATCAATGTGCCAACGCGGTCGGTCATCAAAGAAAGCCAATCCCGCACAAGCACGAATCATGTCTGCATCATCAATATGTTTTGCTATCCACTCACCTGGCAGTGAATTATTCCATCCAGCGATGCGCTTCTCAAGTAGAGCGGGAAGCCATCCAGCCATCGGCGACAATTCGCCCAGGAGTTGGAAGGCGTCACCATGGGCAAGAAAATCGGTACATTTCTGAACACTTAATGCAGCTGGAACTCCTGAATTCTCAGTGAATATTTGTTGCAGTTGTGTGCGCCGCCATGCGGTTGGGTCTTGCGCGTACTGCCGCCATTCGCGGAGACTACTATACAGGTTAGCATGGTCTCCGTCATTTACGGTGTACAGGATTGGGTCAACACCCTTCGCCTTCCACAATGCGTAATTACGCTTTTCCTGACCGGGCTTGCTAGGAGCAAATGCGTAAACTTTCTGCAAATCAGGATAACGTTCGCGATCAGCTTCAAGAACCTCTAGCAAATACCGCATTGGCGGGTCATCAGCCTGATAGCCAACTAAGACTACAGTATATGCTCGCACCATGTCGTACACGTAACGAGAGGCCCAACCTGACCTTAGGTAAGCGTCGCCAAATTCTGCGCTGGTCAAAACAAGATCAGATTCGTCAGGCAACTTGAGTTCCGCTCTAGGGTCGGCCAACCTTCCATGAAGATGAAGAACGCCTACGCAGCGCGCTGTCTTTGGCTGTGGAATTGCCATGCCTACATGACTCGGTAGGTCATTCCCGCGATTCTCAAACCACGCTCTTTCAAAAAGTGTGTCAAAGTTCGTGGTCAGAAGTCGAGTATTACCTTCACCGTCACGCGAGAGATCAAGCAAGGATAAGTGATTGGTTAAACTGACATTATCAGGTGGAACTAGAGCATTTCGCACCTCAGTCCGTATTCGATCTCGCATGCCACGATTGCGCAATGCATTTGATGCCACAAGTCGCCTTTCAAGACAGCGCAGTACACGATCATATTGTCTGTAGAGATCGCCGCCTTCTTCCATCCCCTCGCGTTCCGCCACATGAAGATTCCAGTCTTCGCCAAGTTGGCTGTAGACGAATTCCACCAACCCGCGAAACGATGGTAGACCCACAGTTAGCGACACGCCTGCGCCACATACAAAAATTGTTTGCCCTTTCTCTTGAGCAGCAATCAATTCATTAGGAATATCAGGGCCATTGGCAAGAAAGCGCATTGTCGGACACTAACCCAAATTCAGCTTGAAACAATTCTTATTCGATTCGGAGCCGAGGAAGTGGGGCGAATGTGGGAACATAGTCAAAAAGTCGACTTTGCTGCCCTCCCAAGAGTTGCGGGGCTCGGTATTCTTTCATCGGAACTAATGGCTATCTGGCGCGTTCGCGACTCTTGAACCATAATTGTGAAAGGAATCCCCTCATGAACGCGCCATTCACTTTGGATGACTTGGCCAGCCGCAACATGAATCCCGAGAAGCTGGAGACCCTGCGCCGCGTGTTTGATGCGGTATGCGAGGAAGCGGCGATTCCCGAGAGCGCCAAGAGCGAGCGCAATGAGCTGGCTGATAAGTTTCTCACTGCCGGCGTGACCGTCGGTGAAACCCCTGAATAAGAATCCCTGCTGATGACTTACGCCCGCCGCGTGGTGGCGCACTACCGCCATTGACCCGAGCATTCGTCCCGGGAACTGTTTTCCGCTGAAAGTATTTAGGGAACGCACGGCAGTCGCCGTGTGGTTGTTGGTCTTGGGTTCCCTCGCCCGGCAATCGGAAGCCCCGCTGCTCGTACCCGCGGGGCTTCTTTTTTCTCAAAAAAATTCCGCCCTGCACCAAACCGCCGTGGAACCTAATCCCGCACCGAATGTTCTTGGCTTGAGTCTGCAGCAGCCGCTGTCAGGCAAAGCTTTGAACCAATGGAGTGAACCATGACGAAATCCCCCCGCATCGTGGCCCTTGCCGCGACCCTTCTGCTGTCCACCGCGGCATTTGCCGCAACCGGCGACTTCAGCAAGATCGACGCCAACGCCGATGGCAAGATCACGCTGGAAGAAGGCATGAAGCTGCATCCCGACTGGACCGAGTCAGCCTTCAAGTCGCTTGACACCAATGCTGATGGCTCGCTCAACGAGCTGGAGTATGAAACCGCCGTAACCGCGGCGCCGGCTGCCAATGATCCGGCTGCCAATGCTCCTGCCGCTGACCCGGCTTCAACAACCACCCAGCCTGTCACGACTGCGCCAGCAACCAGCGCCGAAGTGAAGACCGGCCCTGCCAGCTATCTTGATGCGGCAGGCCCCAACGATGTGCTGGCCTCCAGCCTCATCGGCATGCGGGTTTATGCGGTGGAAACCGACATTGATGCCAGCCAGGCCTATCCCGCCGATGCCCGCAAGGATTGGGCCGACGTGGGCGAAGTCAATGACGTGGTGCTCGATTGGGACGGCAGCGTGAAGGCGGTTGTCCTCGGTGTGGGCGGCTTCCTCGGAGTTGGCGAGAAGGACGTGGCCATTGAAATGTCCTCGCTGCGCAAGGTCCGCGAGAGCAATGATGCCAATGACTGGTTCCTCGTCGTGAACTCGTCGAAGGAAATGCTCACCAACGCCCCGGCGTATGCGGGCAACGCCAAGTCTTAACACTTTAATATGGCAGGGGCTTAGCGGCCCCTGCCATGCTTTCACGATCCAGGCGATGAAGCCATCAAACCTTCAGGCGCCAGCGTAAATCGACACTTCAGAAAAATGGAGATGGCCGCCTCGCGGCAGCCATCTCCGTCACGTCACTCTCATTTAGAACTGCCGTTCAACCGCAGGGCAGCGAACACATGAACGGGTCATAAACTTTCCAGGAAGACCAGGGGTGGCAGGCCTTCCAGCGAGTGACAATCAAATGCCGTAAAGCTGGCAACTCACTTTTCATTGCAATCAGCGACGCAGAGGCCGTTGATCTCGCCGTCGTCATTGTCATCAGTTGCATCGTCGGATGAATCATCAGTAGAGTTGTCGTCGGATGAATCATCAGTAGAGTTGTCGTCAGACGAGTCATCGCCCGAATCGTCCGACGAATCGTCGGAAGAATCATCACCTGAATTGTCGGAAGAATCATCGCCTGAATCATCACCACCGGCATCATCTCCGCCGCCGTCGCCTGAATTGCTGCCCTCACCGCCCTCACCGCCTTCGCTGCCGCTCTCGGCATGGGCGGCAGTTGCCGCGAAGGGACCGAATTTCGTCACGACCGGGCCTGCGCCGTAAATGCCAACTGCAAGCAGCAAGCTCAAGATTGATGTGGTGTTCCGCATGTTATGTCCTCGCTAAAAGTTTAACTGAATGAGAATCACTGTCTCCAGTGAAATCAACTTATTTGAGGGACGATGATAGGAAGGTGACGGGACTTGTCAGCGTTCAGTCAGCTTGGGCCTCCGGCCCCGCCGCGGAAAGTGCTGGCCCGGCCCATAAACCAGCTTTAAAGGGGCTTAGCCAGGTTTTTCCCGGGCCCGCATGTTCATCCTCCGGTAACCAGACTTTGAAGAACCCGGGGGCAGCGCTGAAGTTTGCACCCTGAAGCAAAGCCTGACAGTTCGCTGACGGAACCACTCATGGACTTGTCAGCTTCAATTTGCTTAAATTTCGCAAAACCGATGCGAGTTGCCGGGATATGGAATTTCCGGAATCCTCTTTGATTTTGAGTATGGCACATGATCTCCCGGCGCAATCTATTATGGCTCTTGTTGGCAGGTGGCCCCACCCTGCCACAAAGGCTCGCCCATGCCGAAGACGGCGGTGGTGACGGAGGCGATGATGGCGGTGGCAATGACGGCGGCGGCGACGATGGCGGGAGCGACGATGGCGGCGGGGATGATGGCGGCGAGGATGATGGCGGCAAGGACGACGAGCAGAACCGGGCCCTGAAAGCCGTCAAGGACAACCGCGCCGCGACGCTGAAGGAAGTACTTGCCATTGTCCGCAAGAAATATGACGGGGAAATCGTCCGTGTTTCACTCCGGGGCTCCGGGCCCAACCTGATGTATAGGATCAAATTGCTTGATGAGGACAACCGCCTTATCGAGGTTCTTGTCCATGCCGTCAGTCGCAGGATTGTGCGCGCAAAAGGCACATGATGCGGATACTGATTGCCGAAGATGAGCATCGCATTGCTGCCGATATCAAGGACGCGGTGACTGGCGGAGGCTACGTTGCCGAAATTGCAAGCGGGGGCGAGGATGCCTGGTTCCGCGGAAGCACCGGGAATTATTCCGCCATCATCCTTGATCTGGGCTTGCCCGATCTTGATGGCCTGACCATTCTGAAGCGTTGGCGGCAGGAAGGCATCGCCACGCCCGTCATCATCCTGACGGCGCGGGGGACCTGGGCCGAACGGGTGGATGGCATTGATGCCGGCGCCGATGACTATCTGCCAAAGCCCTTCCGCATGGAAGAACTCATGGCCCGCGTGCGGGCCCTTTTGCGGCGCTCCACCGGGCAGGTGCAGCCCATTATTACAATTGGCCCGGTGAGCGTTGATCCGCGCACCCAGCA
>JBBQNU010000058.1:0-17232 GCA_038330285.1 Hyphomicrobiales bacterium
TCTTGCCCCGTTCCATCGACAAGGGCCTGTCCGATACCCATTTCGGCTGGCCCACCAAGGCAACCATCGGTCTCGGCCTGTTGTGTTTTTTGACGCTCATGGCCGAAGGCTCGGTGCTCGATTGGAGTGGCATTTATTTCACCACGGAATTCAAGGTCGACGCCGGAACCGCAGGTCTCGCCTATGCCTTCTTTTCCGGCGGCATGGCCGCATCGCGATTCACCGGTGACTGGCTGCGGCAAAAGTTCGGGGCCGTGCCCATGGTGGTTGCCAGCGCCCTTCTTACTGCCCTGAGCATTGCCCTTGCCGTCAGCGTGTCATCTTTCGTGACAGCCGTGGTGGCCTTCACCTTTGCCGGAATTGGTATTGGCAACATCGCGCCCGTCTTGTTTGCCGGGGGCGGAAGGCTGGAGCCCGAGGCGCCGGGCCGCGGCATCGCTGCCGTCACCACGCTTGGCTACGCAGGCTTCCTGGCGGGGCCGCCCCTGATTGGTTTTGCCGCCGAAGTCAACAGCCTCGGCCACGCCTTCTGGCTGATTGTTGTGTCAGCGCTGGTCATCGCCGCATTTGGCAGCAAGGCCCGCTCGGCGGACACTTACTAAGCTGCAGGATTTAAGTTAGGGTCCCCCCATGAGTTTCAAAGGAAAACGCGTGATTGTGACCGGCGCCGGACGCGGCCTTGGCGCGGCCTTCGCCGTGGTGCTGGCCGATGCCGGGGCCGAAGTGATCATGACCGGCCGAAATATGGAGAATCTCGCCTCCCTTGCCGGGTCGATCAAGCTGCGTACCGGCAAGCGCCCCGAAACCCTGCACATTGATTTAGCTGATATCAGCCAGGTCACTTTAACTGCCAAGAAAATGCGGGACGTCGGCACGCCCCTTGATATCCTCATCAATAACGCCGCCCAATGGCTTCCCGGCCCCATGGACAGCCATGATGCCTATGCCATCGCCAACACGATCACCGGCAACGTGACCGGCACCCTGCTCTTTACCCGCGGGCTTCTGCCGCTTCTCGAAAAATCCGGCGCCGGTGACATCCTGAATATCATCTCGACCAGCGGACTCCACAATGTGCCACTGTTGGGCGCTTCCGTTGCCTACATCGCTTCCAAGCATGGCCAGGCTGGAATAACCGATGCACTGCGGCAGGAACTGCGTGGAAGGCCCGTGCGCGTAACCGGGATCTATCCGCCCAACATTCTGGACATCTCACCGCTCGATGCCGCCGCCTGGAACGCCGCGCCGCCAGATACGTCATGGCCCACCAACCGCGATATTGTTGAATCAGCGCTCTTCGTCCTGAGCCGGCCGCGTCATCTGACCATTGCCTCTCTCATGCTGGAATCCGACACCGGCAATTTTCATACGAACTAGGAGAACACTTTGAAACTCAAGAACCGTACCGCCATCATTACTGGCGCTGCCCGTGGCATTGGCTTGAGCTGTGCCGAACGCTTCTGCGCTGAGGGCGCCAGCGTCGTCATCGCCGACGTACTGGATGATATTGGCAAGGACGAAGCCAAACGCCTTGGCGCCACCTATTTGCATTGCGACGTCTCCAGTTCCAGCGATGTCAAAGCCACCGTTGCAGCCGTTGTGAAGCAGTTTGGCGGCGTGGACATTCTCATGAACAATGCAGCCGTCAACCTCAGCGGCGATTTTCTCGAGATGAGCGAAGCCGATTACGACAAGGTCCTCGATATCAATCTGAAAGGCTCATTTCTCATGCTCCAGGCCTGCGCCCGCGAAATGGTGAAACAGGTGGCAGGAGGGAAACCGCCGGGCGCCATCATCAACATGTCGTCAGTCAACGACACGCTCGCCATTCCGACGATTGTGAGCTACTGCATCGCCAAGGGCGGTGTCTCGCAGCTCACCCGAGCGACTTCCATATCCTTGGCCCCGCACGGCATTCGCGTGAACGCCATTGGTCCCGGCTCCATCATGACCAGCATGCTGCAAGGTGTTGTGAATGATAAAGCCGCCATGGCGCGTGTCATGTCGCGCACCCCCATGGGCCGCGTCGGTGAACCCTCGGAGATAGCCTCCATCGCCGTGTTCCTGGTGTCCGATGACTCAAGCTACGTCACCGGCCAAACCATCTACGCCGATGGCGGCCGCATGCCGCTGAACTACACCATGCCTGTGAAGGAATAAAAAACCCAACACTCATCATGACCGCGCTTGACGCGGTCATCTTCTTTCCGTTTCTGGGAAGATACCCGCGTCAAGCGCGGGTATGATGAGAAGGTTGGTTAGGCGATAATAATGACCTGCCCGGTCAGCGCGCCTTCAACGCTCTTTGCGTAAGCCAGGCCCACCCGCTGTGATGAGACAGCTTCATGCCCGGGGAACAGTCCCTCGTACTTCTTGGCCGACTCCTGCAACAGGCCGGGGCTCACGACATTGATGCGAATGCCGCGCTCGATTTCAATCGCCGCTCCGGTCACAAAGCCCTTGAGCGCCGCATTCACCGTGGCCGCATTGGCAAACTTCAAAATTGGATCACGGTCCGCTACACCGCTGGTCAGCGTGAACGAGCCGCGGTCATTGACATAAGGCGTGCCCAGCAGCACCAGGTTCACCTGCCCCATGAGCTTGTCTTTCAGCCCAACCATGAACTGCGTTTCAGTCATGCTGGCCAAGGGCCCGTAATGGGCATGTCCGGCACAGGCGACAACCGCATCCAGCTTGCCGAGCTTTTCATACATGGCGCTGATCGAGGAGGCATCGAGGAGGTCAACGCGCACGTCGCCGGAGGACCGTCCGGCGGTGATCACCTCATGGCGCGGCTTGAGTTCCGCCACGGCAGCCTTGCCCACATTGCCTGCCGTGCCAACAATGAGTATGCGCATTATTCTTCACTGGGCTCCAGCTTCAAGCCCTTCAATTTCGCAAAGACCGAATCGGCGCTATATTGCTTGCCGTCATTCTTCGCCGATTCCGCCGTCACGGCCTTTTCGGCTTCCGCCGCGGCGGCAGCAACCGCCGCCACGTTTGCAACGGTGCCGAGAACTTCAGCCGCAGGAATAAGCGTGCGGACCGGAGCCGCGTCAGGAACCTGGCCCTTGCCCGCCTTGCGCGCCGCCTTCTGCACTGCGAAATCCAGTTCCAACTGCGAGCACAGGCCCAGCGAAACCGGATCAACCGGCTTGATGTTGCTGGCGTTCCAATGGGTACGGTCGCGGATGGCGGCAATGGTTGTCTTGGTCGTGCCAACCAGCTTCATGATGGTGGATTCCGGCAATTCCGGGTGGTTGCGTAGCAGCCACATGATGGCATCGGGCCGCTCGCCCCGGCGCGACACCGGCGTGTAGCGCGGGCCGCCCGTAGATTTCTGCACCGGGATGTTGACCTTCGACACCAGAATTTTGAGGGCATAAGCCGGATCAGCCTCGCCCTTCTCGATCTCGTCGCGGGTGAGCTGGCCGCCGGTCACCGGATCCAGGCCCTTGATGCCGGTAGCCACGTCGCCGTCAGCAATGCCCTTCACTTCAAGCTCGTGCAGATTGCAGTAGTCGGCAATCTGGCGGAACGTCAGCGCGGTGTTTTCAACCAGCCAAACGGCGGTTGCCTTGGGCATCAACGGGGCATTGGACATAATTTTTTCGCTCCTTCGGAACCGTCTGGGGTGCCGTAACAAAATGATAAATACGCTTGGGAATGCCAGCTATATAGGCGCTGCCTCTTGAAGATGCAACGCGTTTTAAACGGTGAGAACAATCTTGCCCACGTGCTGGCTGCTCTCCATCAGGCGGTGCGCCCCGGCCGCATCCGCTAAGGGAAAGGTTTTGAAAATCGCCGGCTTGCAGCGGCCTGCCGCAAACAGCGGCCAGACCCTGGCCTCCAATGACCGGGCAATCTCCGCCTTTTCCGCCACACTGCGCGGGCGCAGCGTTGAGCCCGTAAGCGTGAGGCGCTTTACCATGATGGGCAGCAGGTCAACCTCAACCTTTGAGCCTTTTTGAAACGCAATGTTCACAATGCGCCCGTGCAGGGCGATGCAGCGCAGGTTGCGGGCAACATAATCGCCGCCCACCATGTCAAGGATTACATCAGGGGCAATGGCGCGCGTTTTCAGCTCCTCAACAAAATCCTGGGTCTTGTAATTGATCGCCACATCGGCGCCCAAAGCCAGGCATTCCGCGCATTTTTCGTCGCTGCCAGCAGTCACAACAACCTTTGACCCGAAAGCCTTGGCCAGTTGGATCGCAGTTGTGCCAATTCCGCTCGAGCCGCCATGTATAAAAATGGTTTCGGCCGGCTGCAGGCGGCCCCGGTCAAACACATTTGTCCACACCGTAAAATGAGTTTCCGGAATGGCCGCCGCCTCAATCATCGAAAACTCTTGCGGCACGGGCAGCGCATTGTCTTCCGCCACAACCGCATACTCGGCATAGCCGCCGCCCGGCACCAGCGCGCAGATCTTGTCGCCGATCTTGTAGCGCGTTCCCGCTGACATCACCTCGCCGGCAATCTCAAGCCCCGGCGTTAATGGCGCGCCCGGCGGCGGCGGATAGCCACCCTGGCGCTGCAGGATATCCGGCCGGTTCACCCCCGCCGCATGCACCTTCACCAGCACCTGCCCTATGGCCGGCTCCGGCATGGGCAGTTCGCTGATTCGCAGAACGTCCGGTCCGCCCGGCTGGCTAATTTCGATGGCTTTCATGCCCGCAATCCTTTTCGTCCCACAATGGGTTGCAGACCCCGCCCCTGCAATGGCAAAATGCGGCAACAGCACAGGGAGCCAGGGCCATGGACCTAGACGACGCACCAAAAAAGCCCGCCAACATGGTTATCGGCGAAAACCTCGATGCCATTTCGGTGGCCGAATTGGAACAGCGCATTCAGGCTTTGGACTCCGAGATCACGCGCCTCAGGGCTGAAATCGCCAAGAAACAGGCTAGCCGCAGCGCCGCCGACGCTTTCTTTAGAAACTAGGTTAATGGCGTTAACCATTTGGTAATGTATTTCATTTACTTGTACAGGCTGCAATCCAGTCTTTTGGATTCTCCGAGTGGCACTTTTCCACTCTGTTTGACGCCTCCCTGTTAGAACTCAAAGCCACGTTTTTGCGTGGCTTTTTTTTGGCCCCGTTATTGCTTCCCCACAGTGTAAACTATTTGCATGCTGGATATTGACCGGAAATGGCTCACGCGCCATGATCGGCCCGCCTGGTGGGTAAAAATTTCACGATTTGAGTAAGGGGTCATTAGGCATGCAGGGTTCGTCCGGTAACGTGGCTACCGTTAACTTCTTCACGAAGTTCACCTCTTCGGAACAGTTTGAAAAAGTGTTCCGGGAAGGCATGTCGCTGGTTGAGGAAACCGCCAATTACCTTGATGGCCCGGGCCGCCTTGATGCCCGCGTGCTTGAGCGCCACGGCGCCATTGCCTATGCCACCGAAAGCATGCGCCTTACCACCCGCCTCATGCAGCTTGCCTCATGGCTGCTTCTGCAGCGCGCCATCGGCGCCGGTGAGCTGACCGCTGAGGATGCCCGAAAGGAAACCCACCGCATTAGCCTTAACGACATCGGCAAGGGCCACGACCTTGCTGGTGCGAGTGATTTGCCCGACGCTTTGAAGTCCTTGGTCGAGCGTTCGCTCACCCTGCATCAGCGTATCCAGAAGCTGGACAGCATGATCAGCGCCCAGACCTCGACGGCCCAAA
The DNA here is from genome assembly GCA_038330285.1 of Hyphomicrobiales bacterium. Classification (GTDB taxonomy): domain Bacteria; phylum Pseudomonadota; class Alphaproteobacteria; order Rhizobiales; family Aestuariivirgaceae; genus Aestuariivirga. The sequence continues at coordinate 5,676 of JBBQNU010000058.1, forward strand.
TGCCAAGCCCGGTCAACGACCAGATCGACCGTCTGGCCTCCATGCTTAAAGTTGCCCGCGGCTGACCTTCAGGCTTTAATTTCGCCCCACGACAAGTTTAGGCCCGTGTGATGCGACGTGTGGTTCTCAGTCTCATTTTTGCTCTCGTATTATCCGCGCACCCGCGCGCCGCGGTGCAGCCGCAAACTGGGAAGACCGCCTATGCTGCCGAGGTCTGCGATCTCCTCAACCATCATGCCCAGCGCAACCGCCTGCCGGTTGATTTCTTCACCCGCCTGATCTGGAAGGAAAGCATCTTTGACGCCCAGGCCGTAAGCCCTGTGGGGGCCGAAGGCATTGCCCAATTCATGCCGGGGACGGCCAAGCTGCGCGGCCTGAAGAATTCCTTCGACCACCGCGAGGCGCTTGCCGCCGCCGCTGAATATTTGGCTTTCCTCACGGCAAAATTTGGCAACCTCGGCCTCGCGGCCGCCGCCTATAATTTTGGCGAGGATGGCACCAGCGGCTGGCTGGCAAACCGCCGCACCCTGCCCGCTGAAACTGAAGACTATGTGCTGGCCATCACCGGCCACGCGGCCGTGCAATGGCGCGATCCCAAGGCCACGCTTGAAATCCCGGGCCTTGGCGGCAGCGGCAACTTTGCCGAAAACTGCCGCAAGCTGGTGATGAGGGAATTGCTGCCGCCATCGCCAGCAACCCCACGCAGTCCAGCCAAACCCTGGGGCGTAGTCATCGCCGGAGGCTTCTCCGAGGCACGCACCTTGGCCAGTTTTGAGCGGATTAAGTCCCGTTACGCCGTCCTGCTGAATGATGAGTTGCCCATGGTGGTGCGGACCCGCAACCTGAGCCGTGGCCGAAAGCTTCTCGTGCGCGTCATGATTGGCCGCAACAGCCGGCACGAAGCCGAAGACCTGTGTGCAAAGCTAAGGTCGCAGAACGGCGCGTGCATTGTGGATAAAAACTAAAAATGCCCGCGTCAAGCGCGGGCATGATGGGAACTCAGTATTAAGACTAAGCGTCCTTCTTGTCGAGGAAGCCGAACTTCTGCTTGAAGCGCGACACCCGTCCGCCGCGGTCAAGAATGGTTTGGGTGCCGCCGGTCCAGGCTGGATGCGACTTGGGATCGATATCCAGGGACAGCGTATCGCCATCCTTGCCATAGGTCGAGCGGGTTACGAATTTGGTGCCATCGGTCATCACCACATTGATGGTGTGATAATCCGGGTGAATGCCTTCTTTCATCGCATAATCTCTCTGGTATGGCGCGAAAAGCCGCGCCTCGTCACTATTGTGAAGTTTCGGCTGCGCTCTATACAGGAAGCCCAAATGGGAGGCAAGTAGGCCAAAATGGCAGAAAATCTGCAGAAAGAACCTGGCCGGAAAAGCCTGAAGCCGCTGGCCCGATTGACGCCTTTCCTGGCCCGTTACAAGCCCCAGATCGCCAAGGCCCTGATCGCCCTGGCTGTAGCCTCAGGCTCTACCCTTGTTGTGCCCATAGCCGTCCGCCGCATCATTGACCACGGCTTTACGGCATCCAATGCTACCCTGGTTAACCAGTATTTCAGCGTCATGATCGCCGTTGTCCTGTTGCTCGCCCTGAGTTCCGCCATCCGCTTCTATTACGTCATGTGGCTCGGCGAAAAAATCGTCGCTGACGTCCGTGATGCCCTGTTCAGCCATTTGCTGAAACTCAGCCCGGGCTTTTATGAGACGCAAAAAACCGGCGAAGTCGTCTCAAGGCTTACAGCCGACACGACGCAAATCAAATCGGCCTTTTCCTCTACCGCTTCGATAGCGCTCCGCAATGTCGTGATGCTGGTAGGCGCTATCGTCATGATGATTGTCACCAGCCCGAAACTCGCGGGGCTCGCAGGCCTCGCCATTCCCCTCATCGTCCTGCCCCTTGTCACCTATGGCCGCCGGGTGCGGCTGCTGTCGCGCGCCGCCCAGGATACGCTTGCCGCCTCCGCCGCTTTTGCCCAGGAGCGCCTCTCGGCCATCACCACCGTACAATCCAATGTGCAAGAAAACTACACGAAGAATGAGTTTTCAAACGCCACGAATTTCGCCTTTTCGGCGGCGGCCAAGCGCGCCTTGGCCCGCGCCGTTCTCACGGCCGCAATCATTTTTGTGGCCTTGGGCTCCATCGTTGGCCTGCTGTGGTTCGGCGCCCAGGAAGTGATCAGCGGAAATCTTTCGGGCGGCACCCTCAGCCAGTTCGTGATCTACGCCGTCATCGCCGCAAGTTCGCTGGGTCAGTTGTCCGAAGTCTGGGGGGAAGTTCAGCTCGCCGCCGGAGCCGCTGAACGCATTTCCGAATTGCTCGATGAAAAACCCGTGATCATGGCGCCGTCAAATCCCGTGGCATTTGCGCAAACACCCAAAGGGCAAGTGAAATTTTCCGGCGTTACGTTCAACTACCCCACACGCCCGAAAACAGCGGCGCTGAATAACGTGAGCTTCATGGCAAAGCCCGGCGAAGTTACAGCCATTGTGGGGCCATCGGGAGCCGGCAAATCAACGCTCTTTGCCCTCATCCAGCGTTTCTATGATCCGGTCGCGGGAACCATCACAATCGATGGCCTTGACGTCAAATCCGTTGACCCGCAGGACTTGCGCAAACACATCGCCGTTGTGCCGCAGGATACTATTATTTTCTCCGGCTCGGTTCTCGACAACATCCGCTTCGGCGCGCCGGAAGCAACACGCGAAACCGCCATGGCCGCTGCCGTTGCAGCGCGCGTCGATGAGTTTGCCAAAAAGCTTCCCAAAGGCTTTGATACCGAAGTGGGCGAACGCGGCATTACCCTCTCCGGCGGTCAGCGCCAGCGCATCGCCATCGCCCGCGCCATTTTGCGCGATGCCCCTATCCTGCTGCTTGATGAAGCCACCAGCGCCCTTGATGCGGAAAGCGAGTCGCTCATTCAGGAAGCGCTGGAAAAGCTCACCGCCAACCGCACCACCCTCGTTGTGGCCCATCGCCTGGCAACCGTGCGCAATGCCGACCGCATTCTTGTTTTCGATAATGGAAAACTGGTCGCGCAGGGCACCCACAGCCAACTCGTCAAGAAAAACGCCCTCTACGCCAAACTGGCGAAGCTGCAGTTCAACGCTCCGTCAGCTTGAGCTCGATACGCCGGTTCTGCGATTTCGCATCTTCCGAAGTGCCCACATCCAGCGGCTGGAATTCGCCGAAGCCCGCCGCCACCAAGTGTTTGGGCGCTACGCCCTGGGAAATCAGGTATTTGACCACCGCAATGGCGCGCGCCGAAGAAAGCTCCCAGTTGGATTGGAAGAACGGCGACTTGATCGGATCAATATCCGTATGCCCGTCAACCCGCAGAACCCAGGCGATGTCCGCCGGAATTTCCGCTTCAAGCTGCCGCAGCGCATCCGCCAGCTTCAGCATTTCTTCCTGGCCCAGCGGGCTGATTTCCGCGTCACCCTTGGCAAAGAGAACTTCCGACTGGAATACGAAGCGGTCGCCCACCACCAGAATATCCGAACGCTGCGAAAGAATTTGCCTGAGCCTCCCGAAGAATTCCGAACGGTAGCGCGACAGCTCTTGCACCCGCTGCGCCAATGCCGAATTCAGCCGCTTGCCCAGATCGGCGATTTGCGCTTCCGAGGATTTGTTGCGGGTTTCCGCGTCCGTCAGGATGCTGTTTAACTGCGCAAGCTGGCGGCGCATGGCTGCGATCTGCTGGTTCAGCAATTCAACCTGTGACAGCGCTTCAGAAGTCAGCGCCTTTTCCTTGTCCAGCTCCGTTTGCAGGCCTCTAATTGTCTGGTTTGCCGCCGAGCCTTTTGAACCTTCCGCCGCAAGGCTGGCGATAAGGCCTGCACTTTTTTGCCGCTCGGCGCTCAGGTCATCGCTGAGCGCCAGCAGATTTGCTTCCACCGCGCCTTTGGCGGATTTTTCCAGAGCCAGCAATTGCGTGAGCTCTGCAATCTGCGAGCGCAATTGCCCAAGCGCTGAATCCTGTCCGGATATTTCCCGCGCCAGCAAAAATTGCGCCGTCATGAACACCGAAAGCAGGAAGGTGATGACCAGCAAGAGCTGCGCCATGGCATCCACAAAGCCCGGCCAATAGGGAGCATCTTCCTGGCGTCTGCGTCTGGAAAGGGCACCCGCCATGGCTGTTACTCGTCACCCTTGCCGCGCGCGCGCCCCGCCGGCTGGCCCGTGGAGCGGATCAACAGGCGCTGGATTTCATTCTGCTGCACCTGCTGGCTCTGCGCCCACTGCCGCACCATTTTCTGTTCCTCGCGCATCTGCTGAACCAGGCTCGCCACCGCTTCGGCCAGTTGCTCGATCGATTCATTGGCGTTGCCGCCGCCGGCGCCGTTGACCTTCACGCCTTCAAGCTGCTTGCCAACCTTGTCCAGCCCGCGCTGCAACCCCTGCATGTCAAAGCGCAGGTAATTTGTGGCTCCGGATTGGCTGCCTCCCTCGCCCACCTGAATGTCGGTGATAGTGGAAAGCCAGTCTTCCAGATTGTGGTAAAACCGGTTCTGCGCCTGGCTTGCCTTGAGATCCAGAAAACCAAGGATCAGGGAACCCGCAAGCCCGAACAGGCTGGCGGAAAACGAAAGTCCCATGCCTTCCAGCGGCCGCTGCAATCCGGTTTTCAGTTCCTCGAACATGGAACTGGATTGCCCCGCCCCCACATCAAGGTTCTTGATCGCATCTCCAACTGAGGTCACTGTTTGCAGCAGGCCCCAGAATGTTCCCAACAAGCCGAGGAAAATCAGCAGGCTCACCATATAGCGCATGAGGTCGCGCGATTCGTCCAGCCGCGAGGCCAGCGAGTCGAGCAGCGAACGCATGGTATTGGTGGAAAGAACCGTGCGCTCCTGCCGGTCGCCCAGAAGGGTGGCCATGGGAGCCAGCAACACCGGTTCCGCCAGGTTTTCATCGCTTGACTGCCCGAGCCGAAAGCCATTGACCCAGTTGATTTCCGGAAACAGCCGCCAAACCATGCGGTAGGCATACGCAACGCCAAGCAGAAGAATGCCTACGATCAGGCCATTGAGGCCCACATTGGCCAAAAACGCGGCCTTGATATTGGGGAAAAGAATGGCTGTCAGAACGACGACAACCAGCGTGAACACAACCATATGAACCAGATAAACGCGCGGCGGCTCCAGCACTGTTGTATCATTTATATCTGCCATTGAATCCTCAACCGCCTCCCGCGCGCCCACACTTCCAGCAAATCTAGACGATTGCATGACCGCGGGCGAGCCGCAACTTTCGTTGTCAACATGAGAGAGAGATGGGTCGTAACTTAGTTTGAATTTCGACAATGAGTAGAGGACGGACCCCCAACTCTTACCTTCAAAATTTGCAGCAGGAATTGTTCGGCGAAATTGAACCTTGAGAACGCCTCGCAGCCCCCGCCGTGGCTTCATCAAGAAAATTACATATTGACGAATAAAGCCGTTTAATGCATGATACAGACCTGTCTCATCACAACAGGATCTTCTAATGCCTTCCCCACCCGTCAGCCCCAGCAAACGCCAGCATATCGTTGAAACGGCCTATGCCCTGTTTAAGCGCGTGGGCTACCACGCCACCGGCATCGACCGGATCATCGCCGAGTCAAACGTCGCCAAAATGACGATGTACCGCAATTTTCCCAGCAAAGACGGCCTGATCGTCGAGGTCCTAGAGTACCGGGCCCAACGGTTTGAGGTCCAACTCGACCGTCTCGCCGAAACGGTAGCAACACCCCAACTGAAAATCGGAACAATCCTGGACTGGTACGAACGCTGGTTTCAGAGTCCGGATTTCCATGGCTGCCTGTTTGCCCATGCCTTGGCCGAGTTCGGTGATCCCGGACATCCCGTTTTTCGGGCCGTTGGCAAACAGAAGAACAGCTTCAGACAACGCCTGCGCCGCATTCTCGATGATGCGATGCCGGGTGATCGGGCCGAAAGCGCCTCGGCGGCGCTTTTTATGCTCCTCGAAGGAGCGACCTTGCTGGCCCAGATGGGTCATGGGGAAGAAGCTGTCCGCAACATCCGAAAAGTAGTGCCAAGCCTCATCGGAATGCCGGCAAAAACACAATGAGCGCAGCAGTAGTCACGCTGGCACTCTTTGCGGCGATCTTGCACGCGACATGGAATGCCGTTCTCCGTATTGGCGCTGACCGGTTGTGGACTATTACCGTGATGAGCTTTGCGATGACGATTGTCGCCATTCCGCTTGCCTTCTTATTTCCGCTTCCGCCCTCCTCTGCATGGTTCTATCTCATCCTCTCTTCGTGCCTTCAGGTTGGCTACAGCATCTTTCTGGTGGCCGCGTACCGATACGGCGAACTGGGACAGGTCTATCCAATTGTTAGAGGCAGCGTCCCGCTGCTCGTGACGCTTGGTGGATTCGTGTTCGCCAGCCAGCGCCTCACTCTCCTCCCGATATTCGGTATCGTTCTCGTGGCCCTTGGAATAATGAGCCTTGCCTTGGGCAAAGGGCGGGCAAAGACGACGTCCATCCTGTTTGCGCTCGCAACGGGTTTGTTGATTGCCGCCTACACGACAGTCGATGCCATCGGAGTACGTGAGGCAGGAGACCCGGCCGTGTATGCAACCTGGATATGCCTGATCTATGGGACTCTCTTGCCAGCGGCATATGTCACATTCCGTGGAAAGCTCACGCTGGATATCCGCTCGCCGGAAACCTTGAAGGCGGCAGCCGGAGGCGTGGTTGCGCTCATACCTATGGCGCTGTGATCGCGGCATTCGCCCTTGGGCCGGTAGGCCCTATCACTGCGTTGCGGGAAACCAGCGTTGTTTTTGCGGCCCTGATCGGCTGGCTCTTTCTCGGAGAGACCCTGACGTTGAGGCGTATTGGCGCCTGCATGATCGTTGCGCTCGGGGCCATCTGCCTGGGCTTTGATTAGCGCTCGCAAAGTCGGCTCCGCCTGAACCAGATTGACCCCTCACCGTCGCCAAAATCTTCGCAATTTGGAACAATTCTAAATCCGAGTAATTTAATCAACTATTGCACGGGGTGGTCCCCCATGCTACTCAGCGACCCAACATAACAGCAAAAGCAGGATGCGTGCGATGAAGCGGATACCCAAATTGTGGACGGGCCTGGGCGTTGCGGCAATTGCCGGTTCAATGGCGGCCCAGGCCGATGTCATCACCCTGCAAAAGGATGCAAACCAGTCGCCCATCATCCTCGCCCAGGAAGCGGGCGAAGGCGGTGAAGGCGGGGGCGAAGGTGGCGGTGCCGCACCCACAACCTATGCCCTCGAATCAACCGATGCCAACGCCTTCAAATATGACGCCGCCCCCAGATCGACGCCTATATTGATCTCGTCGCCAGCGCCTACAAGAAAGCCGCCGATGATTCCAAGTCTCTTGCCGCGGCCATCGATGCTTTCCTGGCCGCCCCTTCCGACGACACGCTGAAGGCCGCGCGCGCGGCCTGGGTTGCCGCCCGCCCCGCCTACCTGAAAACCGAAACCTTTCGTTTCTATGACGGCCCCATTGAAGAGGTCGAAGGCGCCATCAATGCTTGGCCCATGAACGAGGCCTATATTGATTACGTCTACGGCAAGGCCGATGCGGGCCTCATCAACGATGCAAGCTTCAAGGTGGGCCTCGAGGACATCGAGAAATCCAACCAGAGCAAGGACGAGGCTGATGTCACCACCGGCTGGCACGCGATTGAATTTCTCCTCTGGGGCCAGGATATTTCCGCCGATGGCCCGGGAAACCGTCCGTTCACGGATTATGTCGCCGGCACCGGCAACAATGACCGCCGCCGTGAGTACCTGAAGCTGGTCACCGATGATCTGGCCCACAAGCTGAACGAGCTTGAAGGCACCTGGCAATTGCAGAATTCCCTTGGCTACGCCAGGAAGCTGAAAGCCATGCCCCAGCGCGAAGTGGTGGGCCGCATGGTGAATGGCATGGCCATTCTGGCGGGCTTTGAATTCATGTCGGAGCGCTTGGCCGTTGCCCTTGATTCTGGTGATCAGGAAGACGAGCATTCCTGCTTCTCCGACACCACCAAGCAGGACTTCGTCTATGACCTCGCCGGCATCAAGCAGGTCTGGACCGGTGACAATGAGGGCGGCGAACGTGCCGGTCTCAATGATCTGGTCCGCGGCCAGGACGCCGCCTTGGCGGACCGTGTTGATGGCCTTCTCGCCGATGCCGAAACCAAGGTTGCGGCCCTTGGCGATCCCTGGGACAAGGTTTTGGCCGCACCGAAGGATTCGCCTGAGCGCAAGGCCGCCGAAGATGTGGTCGTAGCCTTGCAGGCTCTGGGCACCGGCCTCAAGGATGCTGGCAGCAAGCTAGGCGTTCTTGTCCTCATCCCGACGGAATAATGCCCCGCCCCGGCCTCATCATAGCATCGGCACTCACGCTGGCTTCGCTGGCTGCACTGGGCAGCGAAGCTGGCGTTCTGCCATTGCGAGAGATGCTTCTCGCCATTCCGCTGACCGATCAATTGGGCGGCGACGGCACGCGCCCCGTCCTGAGTGATGACGCTTTCGTATTCCAGACTCCCAACAGCCCGAAACGCCATCAGCGCCCCTTCTCCTTCGGCAACCGCCTGTTCAACACAAATTGGGTGGAGGCCCCGGGCTCCGTAAAAGCCTTCGATGGCCTGGGCCCCATGTTCAACCGCGTCTCCTGTTCCGGCTGCCACACCAAGGATGGCCGCGGGCGCCCGCCGGAGAATAATCAGGGGCCGATGGAGTCCATGCTGCTGCGCATCAGCATTCCAGGCAAGGCAGCCAACGGCGGTGTCGTGCCCCACCCCGTCTATGGCGACCAGATCAGCGAACGCGCCATTCTCCATGTGGAGCCCGAAGCCCGCGCCGAGATTTCCTATACCGAGCTTCCCGGCGCCTATGGCGATGGCGAAAAGTTTTCCTTGCGCCAGCCGCGCTATGCCATCTCTGATTTGAAATATGGCGATCTCGGCAAGGACATCATGATTTCGCCGCGCGTTGCCCCCGCCATGATCGGCCTCGGCCTCCTGCAATCCGTGCCCGATGAAACCTTGTTGGCATTGGCCGATCCCGATGACGCGGATGGCGACGGCATTTCCGGCAGGCCAAATGAAGTGTGGGATTCGCTGGCCGGAAAAAAATCATTGGGCCGCTTCGGCTGGAAAGCCAATCAACCAAACCTCCGCCAGCAGAATGCCGGCGCGGCGGTGGGCGATATCGGCATCGCCACGTCCATGGCCGAGGGGCAAAACTGCACCGCCGCTCAAGCTGATTGCATCAAGGCCATCAATGGCGGCGAGCCGGAAATAAGCGATGAATTTCTCGACAAGCTCACGCTCTACACCATGACTATCGCCGTCCCTGCCCAGCGCAAGGCCAATGATCCCGTCATCAGGCAGGGCGAGGGCCTGTTCCGCGCCATGGGCTGCGCTTCCTGCCACATGCCGACGCTGCAAACCAGGTCCGTCGAAGATTTTCCCGAACTGGCGAACCAGACCTTCCATCCCTTCACCGACCTCCTGCTCCATGACATGGGCGAAGGCTTGGCAGACAATCGCCCGGATTTCGAAGCCACCGGCCGCGAATGGCGCACCCCGCCGCTCTGGGGCCTCGGCCTCATTCCGGTCGTGAACAAGCATGACCTCCTCCTTCACGATGGCCGCGCAAGAGGGGCGGCCGAAGCCATCCTCTGGCACGGCGGCGAAGCGGAGCCAGCCCGCGAAACTTTCCGCAACGCGGCGAAGCCGGAGCGTGATGCGTTGATTGCCTTTCTGAATTCACTTTGAAAGAGCTCTAATTTAATAATCCTAAAATAGATATTTAATCCTTGCCATGCGTGCGGGGACTGCCTATCTATGAAAAATCCATCCCGTGAGGGGTTCTGATCATGACAGTGATCGCAAGCGGAATGGATGGGGCGCCTGTTGGGCGGGGAGTAACGTTCCTCCACCTTCCAGGGGCCTCCGGTGAAAGAAATTTCACCCCGCTGTTTGACATCGTGAAGCCTACCCCAACGGAAGGGTCCCCGCCCTTTTCACCGGCAGCGGGGGTTTGAGAGCCTCAACCCACAACACGCCTCACCCCTATTCGTCATTCCGGCGAATGCCGGAATCTCATAACAATTTATGTTCAAATCGATTTTGCAAACAATGATCCAATACTGTAACCAGATTCCGGCTTTCGCCGGAATGACATGCGTGTAATAGAAGGAGAGCCGATGAAAAAGATTTCGTCATTGCACAAAAAATGGATTGAGGATGCGGCTTATCGGAAAGAATGCGATGCGCTTGAAGTTGAATTCGCGTCCGCATCTGTAAATTCCGATGTGAAACTTCGCCCTATGGCGGGAGAGCGCGATGGCTGAAGAAATGACCAGTTTTCGTGCAGCTCTTGTAGGGTTGGAAAATTCCATCCTTCAGAATGACCCTTCGGAAACGCGGAAACTTGCTTCAGATCGTCCGCGATGCCTCGAAGGCTCAAAATTTGCTTTTGCAAAGGAAATACGGATTGATGAACGTGTGAACGCCTTGGCTTTTGCAGTTAGATGCACGAATTGCGATACAAGTGAGTTTGTTCTGAAACAAAGACTCTTAGGAGACTCAATTACCGCATTAGAACTGGAGTGTCAGAATTGTAAGCAATTGATCGAAATATTCGATGGCACGAAGCATGGTTATGATGGCGAACTTGGAAATACCGATCACTTATCGGGAGAAGGTACATTTCAAAAATACTGTGGTGATGGTCAGGTACCGGTAACGCTCAAAAATGTGCATGCCCGGTTTACATACAATATTGAACTTTCAGAACTAGGGGAAATCTCCAAAGATGAGCATATCTCTTCAATCGATCTATTTGACTGGTTTGAAATTGTAATCGGCGACCCTGATGATGGTGAAGTTCCTTGGCAGTATGAGTGCGCCTAGCGCTCATTCCTCACATCCCCTTGACGATCTGCTCCGTCATTTTCTTTGCATCGCCGAATAGCATCATGGTGTTGTCGCGCCAGAACAGCGGGTTGTCGACCCCGGCGTAGCCTGAGGCCATGCCGCGCTTGATGAACATCACGGTGTTGGCCTTCCACACTTCAAGAACCGGCATGCCGTAGATCGGCGATTTGGGGTCGTCCTTGGCGGAAGGGTTGGTGACATCATTGGCCCCGATCACGAAGGCCACATCGGCCTGGGCGAATTCGGAATTGATGTCCTCGAGCTCAAACACCTCGTCATAAGGCACGTTCGCTTCCGCCAGCAATACGTTCATGTGGCCGGGCATGCGGCCGGCAACAGGATGAATGGCATATTTCACGGTGACGCCCGCCTTCTTCAAATGATCCGCCATTTCACGCAGCGCATGCTGAGCCTGGGCCACCGCCATGCCGTAACCCGGCACGATGATCACCGAGCCGGCGTTCTTGAGAATGAAGGCCGCATCATCGGCCGAGCCCTGCTTCACCGGCCGCGTTTCCTTGACGCCATCGGCGGGACCCGCCGTCTCGCCGCCAAAGCCGCCGAGGATGACCGAAATGAAGGAGCGGTTCATGCCCTTGCACATGATGTAGGAAAGAATGGCGCCCGATG
>JBBQNU010000059.1:0-17144 GCA_038330285.1 Hyphomicrobiales bacterium
CGTGCGCTTCTATCATGCCATGTTCCTTGGCATGATGGGATCCATGAATGTGGCGCTCACCGCCAACAATATCGGGCTGATGTGGGTTGGCCTGGAAATGGCAACTTTGATCACCGTGGTCATGGTTGGCATCTACCGCACGCCCTCGGCCATTGAGGCGGCGTGGAAATATTTCATCCTGGGAAGCGTCGGTATTTCACTCGCCTTCTTCGGCACCATCCTGATCTATCTTGCCGGCCAGAAAGCCCTTGGCGAAGGGGCTCCCGCAATGACTTGGAGTCTGCTGCAGGCCGCCGCGCCGCAACTGGACGCCTCGCTGCTCAATCTCGCTTTCATCTTCCTGCTCATCGGTTATGGCACCAAAGTGGGCCTGGCGCCGCTTCATGCCTGGCTGCCCGATGCCCATGCCGAAGGGCCGACACCTATTTCGGCAGTGCTTTCGGGGCTGCTGCTCAATGTGGCGCTTTATGCGCTGCTGCGGTTCAAGATGATTGTCTCCGCCCATCCCGACGCCATTGATCCCGGCCCCATCATGATCGTCATGGGTTTGATTTCGCTGATCTTTGCCGCGTTCATGCTGTACCAGCGGCGCGATATCAAACGTCTGTTTGCCTATTCCTCCATCGAGCACATGGGGCTCATCACTTTTGCTTTCGGCATGGGCGGGCCCTTGGCCAATTTTGCCGGACTCCTGCACATGGCGATGCACAGCTTGACCAAATCGGCGATCTTCTTCGCGGTCGGCCATGTGGCGCAAGCGAAGGGAACGCAGCGCATTGCTGGAATCCGCGGACTGAGTGTCACCCATCCCGGTCTTGCAATCGGCCTGGCAGTGGGAGTCTTTGCAATCTCGGGACTGCCGCCGTTCGGTGTTTTCATGAGCGAGTTCCTGATCCTCACCACCACCTTTGCGCGGGCACCCTGGCTTGCGATATTCCCGGCCTTTGGGCTGCTTGTGGCCTTCGGTGCATTGCTGTGGCGCTTGCAGGACCTGCTGTTTGGCGAACCGACGGAGCCCGCCCACAAGGTTAGCGCTTCCTCCGTTCCACTCATCATCCATCTCGGGTTGGTTCTCATTGCCGGCATTTACTTGCCGCCGACGCTGGTGGGCTGGTTCGAACGCGCTGCCGAGATGCTCAAATGAAGCGCCCTGTGCCACTCGCCGCCGCTGCGCTAACCGCCAAACTCAAGGCGGGGCCAGACGGTTTCATACGCCTCCGGATCGACGAGCGGGACTGGATCGGTCTTGCCATGGGCTGCGCCGAAGGCTTGCAGGATCTGCTGGCACTCTGGGTGGACGATGATGCTGCCCATATGGGGCTCGGTGTTCCGGCACTCAAGTTGCGGATCATTGTGTCAGTGCCGCTGAAACACGGCAGTTTCCCGTCGGTGGCGAAGAATCACGCAGCCGCCATCCGCCTTGAACGCGCCCTTCGCGATCTCCGCGGTGTCGATCCGAAAGGCCTGCCCGATCAACGCAACTGGATCGATCACGGCAAATGGCCATCACCGCCGCCAAGCATGAAGAAAGGTGCGGAGCGGCCTGACACATCTTATGCTTTCCTGGCTGCGGAGGGCGAAGGGCTGCATCAGATCGCCGTAGGGCCGGTACATGCCGGGATTATCGAGCCCGGACATTTCCGCTTCACCGCAAACGGCGAAGCGGTGGTGCGCCTCGAAGAACGGCTGGGTTACGCCCATAAGGGAATTGAGGCATTGTGCAGGGGGGCGGATATCGCCACGGCGGCGCGCATCGTGGCGCGCATTTCGGGCGACAGCACGGTGGCCTACTCCTATGCCTTTGCGCTTGCCGTCGAAGCCGCTCTTAAGTGGCGGCCGCCGCCGCGTGCCATTCTGCTGCGCGGCATCATGGCGGAGCTTGAGCGGCTGTCGCACCACGTTAATGACGTGGGCGCCATCTGCAACGATGCCAGCGTCGTGGTGCTCCACGCTCATTGCACGCTCGTGCGCGAGGACATCCTGCGAACTTCCAACCAGTGTTTCGGCCATCGCATGATGATGGACTGCATAGTCCCGGGTGGCGTCGCCACCGATCTTTCAGGCGAAGGTGCTGACGTGATCGAGTCCCTGCTCATGCGCTGCGGCGCGGGATTCGAAGCTGTTGTAAGGGTCTACGACGAGGCGCCGTCGCTACAGGACCGAACGGTTTCAACAGGTGTCGTGAGTGCGGAACTTGCCAAGCGCTTTGGCGCTGGCGGCCATGTCGGGCGCGCTTCGGGCCGGGCCTTCGACACCCGCAAGAATTTTCCCTATGCACCTTACGAAGAGCTGGATTTCACCATGGCGCTGCACGAGGAAGGTGATGTCGACGCGCGGGTGTGGGTTCGCATCGAGGAAGTCCGTTCAAGCATGGCGCTCATCAGGCAGATGCTCAAGCTGCTGGTGCCCGGTCCTCTTATGTCCGCCATGCCCAAGGCGCGCGCTGGCGAAGGTGCTGCAATGGTCGAGAGCTTTCGCGGCGATGTGTTCGCCGCTTTGCGGCTGGACGACACGGCGCGAGTGGCGAATTTTCATGCCCGCGATCCTTCCTGTTTCCAATGGCCGCTGCTTGAAGCCGCCATCGAGGGCAACATCGTTGCCGATTTCCCGCTCTGCAACAAGTCATTCAACTGCTCCTATTCCGGACACGACATGTAGGACATCATGCGCTCTCTTTTGTTTCGATCACTCATTGATGGTTCTGCCGTAGTAGCACCGCCGCAACCCGGCAGCGCGGCTGTGGCCGAACTCGCCCAGACGCTCGGCCAGCAGGCACGCGCCTGCCTTGGCCGGTCCCTGGCGATCCGCGAGGTGGATGCCGGATCCTGCAATGGCTGCGAACTGGAAATTCACGCTATCAATAATCCGGTCTACGACGTGGAACGTTTCGGCCTGAAGTTCGTAGCCTCGCCCCGCCACGCCGATGTACTGCTCGTCACCGGCCCCGTGACCTGGAACATGCGTCAGGCACTGGAACGCACCTATGCCGCAACGCCGTCACCGAAATGGGTTGTAGCGCTGGGTGATTGCGCCGCCAATTGCGGTGTCTTCGCCGGCAGCTACGCCTGTGCTGGAGCCGTCAAGGATATCATTCCCGTCGATCTGCACATCGGGGGATGCCCACCGCCACCCATCGAAATTCTCAAAGGCCTGCTGGCGTTGGTCGCCGAAATGAAGAAATAGACCGCGCCCCAACGCCATGGGAGGAACTCACGTTTTATTTCTTTTGTGCGGGCATCAGGCGGCCTGAAATTCCATAACCGCCAAGCCTACGGTTATCCGCTGAGCAAACGGGCGCTCCACTCCAGCTCTCACTGAAGTGGATTTGTTGAATTAAATGCGGTATGCCAGTTTTTGGCGGAGATTGGAGCCCACCGAGCTGGAATTAACCTGACATGGTGTTGGGAATTCGGCACCGGCCACTGGAACTTTTTGAACTTTGGAGCGTTAACCGTGTAGCGCCAGCGTGCGGCTGCATTGCGAAGCTGTGTCTCGCGTTTCTTTGACTGGTCGAAAACGACATTGGAGTAAAATTGACGATGCTGCGCGTGATTGGACAACGTATTCGGCATAAATCCCCTGCATGGGATGACACCCAGCCAATCAGCGCAGAAATCTTCGGCCTCGAACGTTCAAAGCAGCATGCGCGCAGCCTGGCTGAATCGCAGATCATCACGGAACAACCGCCCCAGGTCTACTCCATCATCGACCGGCTCAACGACAACGCCACGGCCCTGTTGGGAGCCTACCGTGAACTCTGTGCTGCTGTCGCAGAAGGCAAGACGGTTACGCCTGCCGCCGAGTGGCTGATCGACAATTATCATCTCGTCGAAGAACAGATCCGGCAAACCCGGGCGGACCTTCCGCCGGGATTTTACCGGCAATTGCCCAAACTCGCAGAAGGGCCGCTGGCCGGGCACCCGCGCATTTTCGGGCTCGTCTGGGCCCATGTGGCGCACACAGACAGCCACTTTGATCCCGCTCTGCTTACCGATTTTGTCAATGAATACCAGCAGGTTCAGCCCCTCACGATCGGTGAATTGTGGGCGGTGGCGATCAGCCTGCGATTGATCCTCATCGAAAACCTGCGCCGCATTTCACAGCGTATCATGGCGGCACGGCGCGGCCGGGATGCCGCCGACAAACTTGCTGATCAAGTGCTTGATCTTGGCGACAAGGATACAAATGCCGCCCGCCTCTTCAACCAGTTTGAAGAGTGGGCCAGTTCCAAATCATTCGCGGTTCAACTGATCCAACGGTTGCGTGACCAGGAGGCTGTGGCAGCGCAAACTCTCAATTGGCTGAAACTCAAGACCGACGCGCTTGGACTTTCCTTCGAAGCCGTGGTCAACGACGAACACCACCGCCAAGCGGCCGCCAATGTTACGATCCGCAACATCGTCACCAGCATACGCTTCATTTCCGATGTCAATTGGGAGGTGTGGTTTGACAGCGTCAGTCTCGTGGACAAATTGCTTCGGACCCACCCGGGTTATGGCGAGATGGATTTTCCAAGCCGTACCCTCTATCGCACGGCGATTGAGGAGCTATCTCGTGGCTCCAGCCATGGAGAGTTGAACGTCGCGCAGCGCGCCATCGATCATGCCATGCGGGTGCAAGACAATGGCGAGGCCACCACCGAGGATCCGGGCTATCATCTGATCGGCCCGGGCCGCGCCAAATTCGAAACGGATCTTGGTTTCAAAGCCCCACTTCTGCGGCGCGTCAGGATGGCGGTCCGGTCTTTGGGGTTGGCGGGATACCTCTTGAGCATTGCGGCGCTGACGGCAATGGCGGTGTTTGCCGGTATTTTCCAGCTGCTTCAGCCGGATGTTCCCCCCGCCCTGGTGATTTTTTTGGCACTGCTGGCACTCCTTCCGGCCTCTGAAGCCGGCATGGCAATTGTCAATTTTGCCGTTACGCGCCTGATGGATGCAGCCGTCATTCCGGGGCTGGCGCTGCGTGAGGGCGTGCCAAAACAGTTTCGCACGCTGGTTGTCGTTCCGTCACTTCTTACGTCGCGTGATGACATTGAAGAACTGATTGACCGGCTTGAAGTTCACTTTTTGTCGAATGCCGATGGCGAACTGTATTTTGCCCTTCTGACCGACTGGACTGACGCCGCCACGGAACAGGCTCCTGCCGATTCAGAGCTCCTGAACATCGCGCTGGACGGAATTCTGCGTCTCAATTTGCGCCACAGCACGGACCGGTTCCTGCTGTTGCACCGCTCGCGGCAGTGGAACCCCCAGCAGAACAAATGGATGGGCTGGGAACGCAAACGCGGCAAGCTTCATGAGTTGAACCGCTTGCTCCGCGGCGCAGCAGATACGAGCTTTATCGTCATTGGCGGACGGCTCCCGGAGGCCATTCGATTTGTGCTCACTCTTGATGCCGACACCAAACTCCCCCGAGACGCGGCGCGAAGGCTTGTGGGAAAGCTGGCGCACGCGCTCAACCGGCCCAAGTTCGACCCGCTAACCTGCAGGGTGATTGAAGGCTACGGCGTACTGCAACCGCGCGTTACACCATCGCTGCCTATTGGCCACTACGGTTCGCTTTTTCAACGCATCTTCTCTTCGTCACGCGGCATTGACCCCTATGTTTTCGCAGTATCGGACGTGTATCAGGATTTGTTTGGCGAAGGTTCGTTTGCGGGCAAGGGAATTTATGACATCGATGCTTTTGAGACAGCATTAGCGGGTAGAATTCCCGAAAATGCCATGCTGAGCCATGATCTTTTTGAAGGTGTCTTCGCCCGCGCCGCGTTGGTTACCGACATTGAGGTCGTCGAAGAGTATCCGGAACGCTACGGCGTTGCCGCGGCGCGGCAACACCGCTGGGTGCGCGGCGACTGGCAACTGTTGCCCTGGATGCTTGCCCGGCGATCTTCGGCACCGCGTGGTTCAAAGGGGGGCATACCCGCGCTTGGCCTCTGGAAAATGACCGACAATCTCAGGCGCTCGCTGACTCCCATCTCAGTGTTGCTCGGACTCTTTCTGGGATGGGCATTTTTGCCTGTTGGCCTTGCGGCGGTATGGACTTTGTTCATCGTTCTCATTGGCATTGCCCCCCCTCTGCTGCCGGCGCTTTCCGGCGCTGTTCCCAGACGACTGCCGCTTACTGTCGCAAGCAGGCTCCGGTCATCTCTGGGAGATTTTGTCCACGCTTTCGCTTTTGCCGGCACAAGCCTGCTATTTCTGGCGCATCAGGCGGGCCTCATGGCCGATGCCATCGGACGCACATTTTACAGGCTCGCTGTAAGCCGCAAAAATCTTCTTGAATGGACCACCGCTGCACAAGCGGAATCGAGCCACACGCCCAGTATCATCGGAAATTACCGCCTTATGCCCGTCAGTCTGGCTGCCGGAATTGTGGCAATTGGCATAGCAGTTTACCGCGCTGACAGTGTTTGGATTGTGCTGTTTCCTTTCGCCCTGTCGTGGCTTGCGGCCCCGGCCATGGCCTACTGGATGAGTCTTTCGCCGAAACTGGAAGACGAGCTCGATTCATCGCCAGCGGACCGGAAGACCTTGCGGTTAGTTGCCCGGAGAACTTGGCGATTCTTCGAGACTTTCGTCACACCGGCGGAAAACATGTTGCCTCCGGACAATTTCCAGGAAGACCCCATGCCGCTGGTGGCGCACCGCACCTCTCCAACCAACATCGGACTTTACTTGCTATCAGTGGCCAGTGCACATGAGTTGGGCTGGCTGGGCCTGAACGAAGCGGTTGGAAAAATCGAAACCACCTTCGCCACGATCAAGCGCATGGAAAAGTACCGGGGTCACCTCTACAATTGGTACGACATCACAAACTTGCAGCCGTTGGAGCCGAAATATGTTTCCACGGTCGATAGCGGCAATCTTGCCGGGCATCTCATTGCCCTCTCGAATTGCTGTTTGTCCTGGATGGTGCGGCCCAATGATGTCAATGCAAGGCTCGACGGGATTGAAGACATCCTTGGCATTCTCAGCGAAGACCTCGCGGCGATCCCCAATGACCGCCACATTCTGAGGCCAATCCGGAAGCACTTTGAATCCCAGGTTTCAGCCCTCCGGAGGGCAATCTATAAGGCCCGCGAGACGCCGGAGTATTTTTCCGTGCGATTGATCGAATTCGCGGTCCTGTCCGCAGATATCCATGTGACGGCCACGAATATTACCACGGAATTAGACACGGCAGCAGGCAGGCAATTGCTTTCCTGGGCAATGGCGTTGCGTGAAACGGTGGAAAGCCATTTCAAGGACGCATCCTCCACGCTTGAATCGACAAATTCTTTGAAGAAGCGATTGCACTCCATAATCGATGACATGCGGGAACTGTCGCTTGGCATGGAATTCGGGTTTCTTCTCGAGCCGCAGCGACTGCTTTTATCGATCGGATACCGTGTGGCCGAAGCCATGCGTGACGAAAGTTGCTACGATATGCTGGCATCGGAAGCGCGGCTGGCAAGCTTCTTCGCAATCGCAAAGGGTGACTTGCGGACACGCCATTGGTTCAGGCTCGGGCGCACCGTCACTGCGGTGAAAGGCGGAGCGGCTCTCGTTTCCTGGTCCGGGTCAATGTTTGAATACCTGATGCCGTCACTGGTCATGCGCGCGCCAAGTGCGGGACTGCTTGATCAAACCACGCGGCTCGTGGTTCTCCGCCAGATAGCCTATGCAAACTCCCTTGGCATTCCATGGGGCATTTCCGAATCCGCCTTCAGTGCGCGCGATATTGAGTTCACCTATCAGTATTCCAACTTCGGCGTGCCTGGGCTTGGCCTGAAACGCGGCCTTGCGGACAATACGGTCATTGCGCCTTATGCCACGGGACTGGCGGCAATGGTGGCTCCCCGTTCCGCCGCAAAGAACTTTGAAAGACTGGCGCGCGAAGGCGGCCGGGGTGACTACGGTTTCTATGAGGCGCTCGATTTCACCCCGATGCGCTTGCGCAAGGGCGAGACCGTGGCGATCGTGCGCGCCTATTTTGCCCATCATCAGGGCATGTCTATTGTTGCCATCCTGAATGCCGTGAAGAACGGCGAAATGCGCGACAGGTTTCACGCCGAGCCCATGGTTCGCGCGGCTGAATTGCTGCTGCAGGAACGGGCTCCCCGTAACGTGCCTGTAGCCCATGCCAGTGCCGCTGCTTCCAGTCCGGGTGTGGCGGCCCTTGATGTTGTGATCCCCACGGCGCGAACCATCAATGCGCGCGCGCTTGGATCACCTGCCACGCACTTGCTTTCAAACGGCCAGTACAGCGTCATGCTTACAGCCGCAGGCGCCGGTTACAGCACATGGAACGGTCAGGCTCTCACGCGCTGGCGCGAAGACAGCGTCTGCGACGACTGGGGATTCTTCATATTCCTGCGTGAACCGAAGAACGGAAGAGTATGGTCGGCGGGCCACATGCCGATTGCGGCAACAGCGGACAGCTATGTGGCATCATTCACCGAAGATAAAGCGGAGATAGTCCGCACCGATGGATACTTCACCACAACACTTGAATGCGTTGTTTCATCGGAAGACAATGCTGAGGCACGGCGCTTGACCATCGCCAACACCGGATTGACCGCAAGGGAGGTTGAACTTACCTCCTATGTCGAGCTGGTTCTGGCGCAGGCCTCGTCTGACACGGCTCACCCGGCGTTTTCAAAGATGTTCGTTGAAACGGAATTCGTAGGCGAACTCGAAACGCTGCTTGCCACACGTCGCCGGAGATCGCCAAACGAGCCCGAAATCTGGCTTGCCCAATTCATGCTTGTTCAGGGCACGACGGTTGGCGCACTCGAATTTGAAACCGACCGTTCCCGCTTCGTCGGCGTCGGCAACAGTACGCGCATGCCCGCAGCCATGAAAAGCGGTGAACGGCTGTCGAATACGGTGGGCGCGGTTCTCGATCCCATATTTGCCATGCGCCGGCGCGTGAAGATACCGGCGGGCCGGCAGGTCCGCTGCACCCTCTGGACCGTGGTGGCGGATTCGCGCGAAGCTGTTCTCGATCTGGTTGACCGGCACCGCCAGACCGCTGCTTATGACCGCGCCCTCATGCTGGCATGGACCCAGGCGCAAATTCAGTTGCGCCATCTTTCGATAGGCACGGATGAGGCCCATCTCTATCAGACCCTGGCGAGCCATCTCATCTATGCCAATGCGGCGCTGCGCGCGCCCGCAAAAACCCTGTTGCAGGACATGGGCTCGCAATCGGCGCTCTGGCCACAGGGAATTTCGGGGGACCGGCCAATTCTGCTAGTGCGGATCGACCAGACTGAAGATATCGAGATCGTGCGTCAGCTACTGCATGCTTTCGAATACTGGAAGACCAAGCGCCTTGTCGTGGATCTTGTGATCCTGAACGACCGCGGGTCGTCCTATGTCCAAGACCTGCAAGGCACAATTGAAGCGCTGGTCCGCAAGATAAATGTTCCTCGAGCGCAGGGGATGCGCGGGGAAACGGGTCAGGTCTTTGCCCTTCGGGCCGATCTGCTGTCACAAGAGACCCTGCGGGTGCTTCCCGCAGTTGCGCGTGTCGTATTGATCGGCCGCCGGGGCGACCTTGCCGGCCAGCTGTCGCGTGTACGCGAAATCGCCATGGGGCCGCCCAGCAAGCCAAATGAACTTGTACTTCCGCCGCCACGGACAAAACCAATTGCGCCGAGCACGAAGCACCTCGAATTCTTCAATGGCTTCGGCGGGTTTTCTGCCGATGGCAGGGAGTATGTCACGGTTCCCGATGCGGATCGGCCGACGCCCGCCCCATGGATCAACGTCATCGCAAATCCCTCCTTTGGCTTTCAATGCGCCGCTGACGGCGGCGGCTACGCCTGGTCCGGAAACAGCCGCGACAATCAAATCACCGGCTGGAGCAACGATCCCGTCAGCAACCGGCTGAGCGAGGCAATCTATGTCCAAGACAGGAAAGACGGCCTGCTGATCTCGCCGACTTTGGCGCCGCTCAAATCAGGAGACGGAACCCATCTTGCGCGGCACGGCTTTGGTTATAGTGTGTTCGAACGTGATGCGCACAAGCTGCGCATGGAATTGCTGCAGCTTGTGCCATTAACAGACTCGGTCAAACTGTCCAGATTGAAATTGACGAATGAATCGTCATCGTCGCGGACCTTGACCGTGACTTATTATGCCGAATGGGTTTTGGGAACGGCGCGCGCCGCGACCGCACCCTTTGTGACGACAACCATCGATGAGCAGACGCGCGCCATGTTTGCGCGCAATCCATGGCGAACCCAGTCCAGCGAACAAATTGCTTTTGCCGATATGGGCGGCCAGCAAACCAGCTGGACCGGCGACCGGCGTGAGTTTCTGGGCCCCTATGGCCGTCTCGCCGCTCCACGGGCCATGACCGCCTCGACGGCCCTGTCCAACCGCACCGGCGCCGGATTGGACCCTTGCTGCGCGCTGCAGACCGTGGTCACGATTGAGCCAGGCGGCACTGCTGAGGTGGTGATCATGTTGGGCGCTGCGCCAAATCCCGGCGAAGCACAATCCTTGATCGCGCGTTACCGGACAAGCAGCATCGATGAGGTTCTTGGCGACGTAAAACGCTACTGGAGCGAAACACTTGGCGCCGTACAGGTTAAAACGCCGGACCGTGCCCTTGATATCATGCTCAATGGCTGGCTGCTTTATCAGTCACTTGCCTGCCGCATGTGGGCGAGGTCAGGCTTCTACCAGACCAGCGGGGCCTATGGTTTCCGCGATCAATTGCAGGATTCGATGGCGCTTCTCACCACACGGCCGGCCATTGCGCGCGAACATGTCCTGCGCGCCGCCGCCCGGCAATTTGTGGAAGGGGATTTCCAGCATTGGTGGCTTCCCGCCACCGGCATGGGGGTTAGAACGCGCATTTCCGATGACACCGTTTGGCTGGCAAATTGCGTGAGTCACTATGTCAATGTGACGGGTGACCGTGACATTCTTGATGAAACTGTTCCATTCATCGAAGGTCAGGGGCTTGCGCCCGGCGAACACGACGCCTTCTTCCAACCCGCCTTGTCAGAGGACTCCGCCAGCCTCTACGAGCATTGTGCCCGTGCCCTTGATCGCAGCCTGCCCTCCGGGGCCCATGGCCTGCCGCTGATCGGCACCGGCGACTGGAATGACGGAATGAACCGGGTTGGCGAAGACGGAAAGGGCGAAAGTGTTTGGCTGGGCTGGTTCTTGCTCACGACTTTGAAGGCCTTTGCTCCGGTTGCCGACGAGCGCGGAGACGCCAAGCGCGCCGCCGCTTGGCGTGAGCGCGTAAAGGGGCTTCAGGCTGCGCTGGAAAAACATGGCTGGGATGGAAAGTGGTATCGCCGCGGGTTCTTCGACGATGGCACCCCCTTGGGATCAGTCCAGAACGCGGAATGCCGTATCGATTCCATCGCCCAGTCGTGGGCGGTTTTGTCGGGTGGGGCAGCTCCGGAGCGCGCTGCTGGGGCCATGGACGAATCCTATCGGCAACTGGTTCGTCCGGAAGATTCACTCGCGCTCTTGTTTACCCCGCCTTTCGACAAAACTCCCAAAGACCCGGGCTACATCAAGGCCTATCCACCGGGCATCCGTGAGAACGGCGGGCAATATACACATGGCGCCATTTGGTCAGTTTTCGCCCATGCCAAGCTGGGTCAGGCCGAACGGGCACTGGAATTGTTCTCATTGCTCAATCCCATCAATCACTCACGGACTGAGCAGGAAGCCAAAACTTACCGCGTTGAGCCCTATGTCATCGCCGCCGACGTCTATTCCGTGCCGCCGCATGTGGGCCGTGGCGGCTGGACCTGGTACACGGGTTCAGCCGGCTGGATGTACCGGGCGGGACTGGAAGCCATCCTCGGCGTTACCCGCGAAGGCTCCCTGCTGCGGATCAAGCCATGCATTCCGGGAACTTGGATCGAATTCGACATATCGATGCAGTTTGGCTCCGCCCGCTATGAAATTAAACTGTCACGGCACCAGGATGGCGCCGATGATTTGCCGCCCGACGTGCAACGCCCGTCACCAGGTGAGTTCCTCATCTCGCTGAAGGACGATGGCGGGGTGCGCAGCATCACCTTGCCGCTGGTTGCTGCCGGACATAAGCACTAAAAAAAGACCAGTCACACGGACCGGTCTTTTTAAGAAATTTTGCTTAAGATGAACTAGTGCAAGTCGTTGCAGTCCTTTTCATCAACTCCCTCGCGCTTGCATAGTTCATGAATGGCCCTGCGCACTTCACCCAAGCGCGAACTTTCGCCGCCAGTCATGTTTTCGTTGGCAGCGACTTCCAAATCATTGGCATCCGCTTCCCAGCGCTTCAGAACCTTCAACTTCTGGTTCGTGGTCATGGAATCAGTTTCGACCACTTCCATCGGCAGATCGAAGATTTTCTGCGGCGTGAGGAGTGCCTGATCGTAGTCTTTTGCTGTGAACATGAAGTGCTCCCTCAAGAATTATTAGAGTAGAGGGCTAGCGTTCAAGGCCAGCCTTCCATTGCTTAGATGCGCCCAAGCCAAGAATCGACTTCGGTTTTCACCTTGTCCTTGGCGTAGCCATAATGCTTTTGCAGGCGGCCTTCCAATTCGTCGCGGCGCCCTTCGATGACATCAAGATCGTCATCGGTGAGTTTGCCCCACTGTTGCTTCGCTTTGCCTTTGATTTCCTTCCAGTTTCCTTCAACACGATCCCAGTTCATGACGTTCTCCTTTACAAATCTCGCGTCGAGCAGAGGTGCCCGACCTTGACAGTAAACGCCGAACGCGCTTTCTGGTTCCGTCAGGCGGCAGCGCGCGATTTAGTGTCGAAGAAAAGTGCCTGGCTGACAACGGCCTTCACCATGTCCGGCATGAAGGGTTTTGTTATGAGAAAAGCAGGTTCCGGTTTTTCACCCGTCAACAGACGTTCCGGGAAAGCCGTGATGAAGATTACCGGCACTTGGAAATCGAGCAGCATTTTGTTGACCGCGTCGATGCCGGAGCTTCCGTCTGCCAGCTGAATATCGGCAAGCACCAAGCCAGGACGTTTGGTTGAGGCCAGCTTGACAGCCTCTTGTTCCGTGCGTGCGACGCCGGTTACCCGGTGGCCGAGACTTTCCACAAGGGCTTCCAAATCCATGGCAATGATAGGTTCGTCCTCAATTATTAGGACGTCCGTGGCGACCTGATCGACAATGGTTTTTGACGCTTCATCCAGGAGGGCCAGTATTTCTGGCGGCTTCTTTGCCAGAATAAGCCCGATTTCTTCCTTGGTGAATCCTTCAACAGCCATCAGCAGGAAAGCCTCCCGGGCTTGCGGCGCAATGGTGGCCAACTGGCGCTGAGCCGATGCTTCCCAATCCTGGCCTATGCTGGGCTTTTTGAGGTTGAGCGAGATTGATTCCCATAGGCGGCAATAGCTCCGATAGAGGGAAGCCCGCATATTGGGACCAGCTTCAAACTGGGAAGGATCTGCAATAATAGCCTCCAAAAGGGCTGCCACGTAAGCATCCCCGCTGTGCTGGCTGCCGGTCAAGGCCCGCGAAAACCTGCGCAAATAGGGCAAATGTGGCGCTATATTGGCTGCAAGACTCATGTTTTACCCCTCAATTCAGTACCGGAACAACGAAACTTGGCCTCTCAGCCGCAGCTAGTCAAAGCTCTTAACGTTTGATTTGTACTTATGTTCCGCTTTTAAAAACAAATTTTTGGAATTAACAGGAACTATTCCTGCTGTTTGGCATTAACATGTTGGTTCCGGATAGCCAAAATGGCTAATTTTGGCATCGGCGGACGGACCACGCATAAATCAGGTGACCCATGGTTGAAGACGGCAACAAAACGGCCAAAACGGCCAAACCTATCAATAAGACTGAAAAAAAGACTGAAAAGATGAGCCATGCACCTAACCAGCCCGAGATCTATGATTTGATCGGCCAGCGCCTTCGCACCTTCTACGATGAAGTTGCGCAGCAGCCAGTCCCTGACCGGTTCATGGAATTGCTGAACCAGCTCGAAGCGAAAAGTTCGCAGAAAAAGCCTGAGTAAGCAGGATTTTCCATGACCCATTTCGAGGCAGGCTTAGCATGACAATATCCCCCGAGTTTCGCGAACAACTCATCGCCGCCATTCCCGGATTGCGGGCGTTCGGGCTATCGCTTACGGCGCGCGGCGACCGCGCCGACGATCTCGTCCAGGAAACGCTGATGAAGGCGTGGAAGCATTACGAAAGCTTCGAGCCAGGCTCCAACATGAAGGCATGGCTTTACACCATCCTCCGCAATGAATTTTACACCCAATTGCGCAAACGCAAGCGCGAGGTGGAGGATGCGGACGGCTTTTATTCAAGCCGTGTGGCTGTCCATGCGGAACAGGACGGCCACCTCGATATGGCCGATCTGCGGGGCGCACTGGCGCATTTGCCGGAAGACCAGCGCGAGGCCATCATCCTGGTGGGCGCCTCGGGCTTCTCTTATGAAGAAGCCGCGGAGATATGCAACGTTGCGGTCGGCACCATCAAAAGCCGGGTCAACCGGGCGCGCGCCCGGCTGGCCGCCCTCATGCATATTGAAAGCGATGAAAAATTCGGCCCAGATGCCCACTCGGAAGCGGTTCTCAGTGGTTCTCACCGCAGCTGACAGCCGCCGGTTTATTCGCCCATTCCAGAACGGAACAAAACGAGCGGTTGCGCGTTAATGCCGGGCGTCGGGCTGTCCGTCGATGCGGATCAGGAGGCTTCAATGCTCAGCACAATTCTCGTTATCATTCTCATTTTGATTCTTATCGGTGCGTTGCCCAGGTGGGGTCACAGCGCCAATTGGGGCTATGGCCCATCCGGCGGTTTGGGGCTTGTGCTTGTCATTCTTCTTATCCTCATGCTTATGGGTAAAATCTGAGGGGACCAGCGATGGTGGACCCCTCGTTCGAGGAGCCCAATTACGCGAAGCAGTCACGCACGGCGCTGCGGGGCCTTTTCTTCATTGCGGTCATCGCGGCGATGTATGTGGCACGCGATTTCCTGCTTCCTGTCGTGCTGGCAAGTTTCATCGCCCTCACCTTCCGGCCGGCGGTTCGATATCTTTCGCGGCACTACATTCCTCCCTGGCTATCAGCAGCGCTTCTGGCGATCGCTTTGGTCGGGGGCGGCTTGTTTGCGGGCTATATGCTCAGCTGGCAGATTTCTGCCTGGATTGACCAGGCACCACAACTCGCCGAGGCGTTCATTGAAAAATTCCGCGGCCTGCGCTCCTGGCTGGATGTTGCTGTCAATCTGACGGACAAAATACAGGACGCCACAGCAGCTCCCGGAGTTACCCCTGCGCAGGAAGTGGTGGTTCGTCAAGCCGTTCTTCCCGGCTGGCTGGTCGTGATGACCTGGTATCCATTGCAGGTCACGATCACGCTGGTGGCCACATTGGTTTTCGCGGTATTCCTCATGTCGTCCGGCGACATGTTCTATGAAAAACTGGTTCGTGTATTGCCAACACTGACTGACAAAAAGCAGGCGTTGCGCATTGTTTATGAACTCGAAACCGAAGTTTCCACCTATCTCCTGACCCTTACCGCAATCAACGCAGTGCTGGGCCTCGCCGTTGCCGTGACTTTTCAGGGGCTGGGAATGCCCTCGCCCTATCTCTGGGGTTTGCTCACGTTTTTCTTCAACTTCATCCCCTATGTGGGCGCGTTGACCGGCCTGGCGTTATCGGGCTTCATGGCGATTGTCACTTTCGATTCACTCGGTTATGCGCTGCTCATACCCGCGGCTTTTACAGCGCTATCGCTTATTGAATCACAGATTGCAAATCCCTTGGTTCTGAGCCGCAGACTGCAAATGAATTCGGTCGCCATCCTCCTGTCATTGGCCTTTTGGGCTTGGCTGTGGGGCATTGCCGGTGCGGCGATTGCCGTGCCCGTGCTCGTCACCATCAAGGTGTTTTGCAACCACATTGAAGGACTGTCGGGGCTCGGCGAATTTCTCTCAGAACGGCAAACAGTCAAGAATGGCGCAAGCGAAGAGGAGGCGGCGCAAAATGGCTAAGAAGCGGACGTCAGATGAGGTCAAACACGTCGAGCAGACCAGGCAAGCCGATAAGCCAGAGAAAAACGCTCCGCATCATTGGAACTCCAGAATTCTAGCGTTTGAGTGGTGGGAGCCGGCGCTCGACGGTTTTTGTTCCAGTCCCGTTAACAAGCGCCGCCCCAATCCAAAGCCATAGTTGGCGCGGAACCAAATTCAGCGACAAGCGTTTAACAAATAACGCGGAGGCACCTCTGCTCTTCCACTTTTTTTCAATGATCCCGGAGACTTGGCAATGAACTCGATAATTTATCTCGTCGGATTGGTTGTGGTGGTCATAGCCCTTCTCTCGTTTTTCGGTCTGCGTTAACGCGCACTGCCGTTCGGAAACTATCAACAAAGAAAACAGGAGAGCATTATGGCCGTAAAGACCCTCGACGATCTTTTTCATGAAACTTTGAAAGATATCTATTACGCCGAGAAGAAGCTGGTGAGGACGCTTCCGAAAATGGCGAAGCAGGCAACTTCTCCCACCCTTAAGGAAGCCATTGAGCAGCATCTCAACGAAACCGAAATCCACGTCACAAGGCTGGAAGAAGTTTTCGGAACGATGGGCAAGAAACCGACCGCCAAGAAATGCGAAGCGCTGGAGGGACTGGTAAAGGAAGCCGAGGAGGTCTTGGCCGAGATAGAAGATGGACCGACGATCGATGCGGCCATCATTTCCTCATCCCAGACGGTCGAACATTACGAAATCGCGCGCTACGGCACCCTCGTCTGCTGGGCCCGCCAGCTCGGCTTGAAGGATGCGGAATTTCTGCTCCAGAAAACCCTGGACGAGGAGCAGAGCACCGATAAAAAGCTGTCCCGCCTCGCCGAAGAATACGTCAATCAGAAAGCAGCCGCCTAACGAGCCGATATTCCGAATGAAAATGGAGAGGCCCATGGGCCTCTCCCTTTTTTGTTGTTTATGCGGTAAGTCTATTTACGGCGCGCAGACTTGGCCACAGCCGGTTTTGCCTTGCCGGTGAGGCCTACCGTTGGGAGCATGGAGCCAAGCGCTACACCGATTCCCAAGCCAACAGCGCCTATGATCAAAGGCCTGTCATCGATCATGGCTTTCAGGGACTTTTGATCTGGAAGGCCAATTTCCCGGGCGCTCCTTGGCAATGAGTGGCTCGCTTCACC
>JBBQNU010000060.1:0-16835 GCA_038330285.1 Hyphomicrobiales bacterium
GACAGCGAACCCTGAACCGCGCTCCAGCCCACCAGCGCGCCCCAGTTGAAGGCAAGGCCGAGAACCAACTGCGGCCAGTTGGTAATGCGCTTCATGAAGGGATAGATTGCAACGATGAGCAGTGACCCTATGGCCAGCACGACCGTATTGAAGTTGAACTGCAGCAGAACCACAAGCCCAAGCAGACTTTGGACGACGAGAAAGATGAAAGCCTGTTTCACGCTCACCCGGCCCGATGGAATGGGCCTGCCCTTGGTGCGCGCAACGCGCCCGTCATAATTCCGGTCGACAGTGTCATTGAGCGTGCAGCCGGCACCCCGCATGACGATGGCCCCCACCAGAAACAGGAAGGCGAACCACAGGTTTGGCAGGCCGCCGCCTTGCGAAACCTGCGCCAGGAACAATCCCCACCAGCACGGCAGCAGCAAGAGCCACCAGCCGATAGGCCGGTCCAGCCGCATGAGTTGGGCATAGGGCTGCGTGGCCAAAGGCAACAGGCGTTCCACCCAATTGTCGCGGCCCGCATCGGCAATGTGATGGCTGGTCTCCGTCATGGGGCCCGTGTTACATCAGGCGGATTATGAAAACCACACCCCGCCTTCACCTCGAAGCGCCCCTCTCGGCAGGAGGCGAAATCACCCTCAGCCGCGAGCAGGGGCACTATCTGACTGGCGTCCTGCGGCTGTCTTCGGGCGATGCGGTGCGTGCCTTCAATGGCCGTGATGGCGAATGGCTCACCTATCTGGCAACCTTAAGCAAGAAATCCGTGTCCTTGCGTTGCGAACGGCGCGTCGCGGAGGCGAAACTGCCCCCCGACATCGACTATGTCTTTGCACCCCTCAAGCACGCGCGCCTGGATTACGTGGTGCAGAAGGCTACCGAACTGGGGGCCCGCCGTTTGCGTCCCGTCATGACCAGCCGCACCGTGGCCGAACGGGTCAACCTTGATCGCATGCGCGCCAACGTGGTTGAGGCGTCTGAACAGTGCAACCTGGTTCATGTTCCTGAAGTGCTGGAGCCTGAAAAATTGGAAAAAATTCTGGCCACCTGGGAAAAAGGAAGGTCACTGGTCTACTGCGATGAAACCATGGTCGACCACAATCCTCTTGAAAGCCTCAAATCCCTGAGGGCGCCCACCGCCGTTCTGGTCGGCCCCGAAGGCGGCTTTACCGATGAGGAAAAAGCCCTGCTGAAATCATATCCCTTTGTTATTCCCATCTCCCTGGGCCCACGCGTCATGCGCGCCGATACGGCTGCCATTGCGGCCCTGACCCTTGTTCAGGCCCTGGCCGGAGACTGGGGAACCCATGATATTTCCTAATGGATGGCCACTTAATCTTTGGCTTGCCGGAACTTGCCCCACCGCCTAAATCCTAGGCAAAACGGCAACAAGGAATGATACAGTGAGCGGACCAAGTCCCGATACCCAGGAAGCGCGCGAGCCCATTGAAAACAAGGCCCAGCTCATCGGGGCCTTGAGCCGGGGCGCCAAGCCCAAGGCAGACTGGCGCATCGGCACCGAACACGAAAAATTCCCCTTCCTCACCGACACGCTGAAACCCGTGCCTTACGAAGGCGCCCGTTCCATCCGCGCCCTTCTCGAAGGCCTGCGTGACCGCTTTGGCTGGCAGGGCGTTTATGAGAATGACAACATCATCGCCCTGAGCGATCCCCATGGCATGGGCAATGTCTCGCTCGAACCCGGCGGCCAGTTCGAATTGTCAGGTGCCCCGCTGGTAAGTGTCCACGACACCTGCGAGGAAGTGCATGAGCATCTGGTTCAGGTGCGTGAAATCGGCG
Organism: Hyphomicrobiales bacterium; assembly: GCA_038330285.1. GTDB lineage: Bacteria > Pseudomonadota > Alphaproteobacteria > Rhizobiales > Aestuariivirgaceae > Aestuariivirga. The sequence goes on from JBBQNU010000060.1 coordinate 1,801, forward strand.
ATGCATTGGGAATTGGGTTTCTGGGCCTTGGCGCTTCGCCAACCTGGACGCGCGAAGAAACCCCGGTGATGCCCAAGGGCCGCTACAAGATCATGGCCCCCTACATGGACAAGGTTGGCCGCTATGGCCGCGACATGATGTTCAGGACCTGCACCGTGCAGGTCAATCTGGATTTCGGCTCCGAGGCTGACATGGTAAAGAAGCTTCGCGTTTCACTGGCCCTGCAACCTATCGCCACGGCACTCTTTGCCAACTCGCCTTTCCTTGAAGGCAAGCCCAATGGCTTCCTCTCCTTCCGCTCGCAAGTATGGACCGACACGGACAAGGCTCGCTCCGGCATGCTGCCCTTCGCCTTCGAGCCGGGCATGAGCTTTGAACGCTACGTGGATTACGCCCTCGACGTGCCCATGTATTTTGTCATGCGAGAGGGCAAGTACATCAACACGGCGGGTGAAAGCTTCCGCAAATTCCTCGACGGGAAACTGCCGCAACTGCCCGGTGAAAAACCCGTGGCCAAGGACTGGGCCGATCACATCACCACGATTTTCCCGGAAGTGCGCCTGAAGCAATATATGGAAATGCGCGGCACCGATTCTGGCCCGTGGCGCAGGCTCTGCGCCTTGCCGGCCCTGTGGACCGGCGTGCTCTATGAGGCTGGTCCTCTTGATGCGGCCTGGGACATGGTGAAGGATTGGACCGCGGCGGAGCGCCAGGCCCTGCGTGACGCGGTTCCCCGCGAGGGGCTGAAGGCAGTAATCCGTGGACGGACGGTTCAGGATATTGCCAGGGACATGCTGAAACTTTCCCGCGCCGGATTGGAGCAGCGCAACCAGCAGGGCTGCAAGGGCAAGACCGAGGCCTCATTCCTCGACGTGCTTGATGAAACCGTGGCAACCGGCAAAACCGCCGCCGAAAATTTGCTCGATCTTTACCATGGTCCCTGGAATGGCAATATTGAGCGGGTTTTCCGCGATTTTGCCTATTGAGGGCAATAAAAAACCTTGCAAGTTACAGAATGAATTCCTATCTATGGGGTAGTCGCTTGAACTGAAGGAGACTGACGATGTTTGAAGGCCCTGGCATATTTGTTTTGGTAATCCTTGCCGTCGTTGTGTTCTACCTCCTGCGGGCCATCCGCATGGTGCCGCAGGGTTATAATTACACGGTTGAAAGATTTGGCCGCTACGTCCGTACCCTCGGCCCCGGCCTTGGCCTGATTGTTCCCTTCATTGACCGCATCGGCGCCAAGATGAACATGATGGAGCGGGTGATCCAGGTTCCCTCACAGGAAGTGATCACCAAGGACAACGCCATGGTGACCGTGGATGGCGTGGCCTTCTACCAGGTTATGGATGCCCCAAAGGCCACTTACGAAGTGGTCGAACTTGAAAATGCGATCATCAACATGGTGATGACCAATATCCGGACCGTGATGGGTTCCATGGAACTCGACAGCCTCCTGTCGCAGCGCGACGACATCAATCATAGGCTCCTCGGCGTTGTTGACCAGGCCACCAACCCCTGGGGCGTGAAGATGACCCGCATTGAAATCAAGGACATCAATCCGCCGCGCGATCTCGTGGATTCCATGGGCCGCCAGATGAAGGCCGAACGTGAAAAGCGCGCCTCTATTCTTGAAGCCGAAGGCCTGCGCCAGGCCGCCATTCTCAAGGCCGAAGGCGAAAAGCAAGCGGTTGTCCTGCAAGCGGAGGGACGCCGGGAAGCAGCCTTCCGGGATGCGGAAGCCCGCGAACGCTCCGCCGAAGCTGAAGCCAAGGCAACGGAGTTGGTCAGCACCGCCATCGCCAACGGCAATGTTCAGGCGATCAATTATTTTGTCGCCAATAATTATGTAAAGGCGCTGGAAGCCATCGCCCAGTCCCCGAACCAGAAAATCCTCATGATGCCGCTGGATGCAACATCCATCCTGGGCTCAATTGGCGGCATCGCCGAAATTGCCCGCGAAGCTTTTGGCGGCGGCTCAACCGAAACGCCAAAGCGCAAAGGCGCCTCGCCGGTTCCCGGCGTAACCCAGAAATCATAGGGGACATCAGGTCATGCAAGAACTGTTTCCCGTGGTAGGCATTTGGTTCTGGTGGATTGTGGCAGGCGTTCTCCTGCTTTTCGAGCTGATGACTCCCGGCGTGTTCGCGATGTGGCTCGCCCTTGCCGCGGCTTCCGTAGGCATTACACATTATTTCTTTGATCTGAACTGGCAACTCGAGTTGCTGGCCTTTGCCGGTTTCTCTCTGGTCTATGTTTATCTTGCGAGGCCTTGGTACTCGAAAAACAAACTGCAGAACAGCGACCAGCCCAATCTCAACCAGCGCATCTACAGTTTTGTGGGAAAATCCTATGTGCTCCATGAACCCATTGCTGAGGGCGAGGGAAAGCTCGATATCGAAGGTACACGCTGGGATGTATTGGGACCAAATCTCGCAAAGGGCACAACGGTGAAGGTGACAGCAGTCGAAGGCATGAAACTGCGGGTCACTCAAGCTTAAGCTCCGTCAACTCCCTATTAACCATAACCTCGCTATTTTCCCCGGCTTGAGGAGAATGGCGACGTGGCTTTGGGTCTGCGGCTGGTGTCTATTTGCGTTGTGGCAGGCTTTTTTGGCGGAGCTGCCACCGCACATGGCGAAACCGTCGATCTGCTTCGCCCGGCGATTGCCGAAGACCAAGCGCCGATTGAACTGGCGCAAGAGCCTCCCGTAGTCCCTTCACTCACGATAGCTCTCGAAGAAGAACAGGCGCCGCTGAAAGCGAAGCGGCCAACACACGATCCCTATGCCGCCCCGGGCATAAAACTGGGTGGAATGACCCTTTACCCCGAGCTTGAAGCGGCAACGGTCTACACCAGCAATGTTGCAAGCTCCCCCACTGCTGCCAAGCCTGATGTTGGCCTGTCGCTGAGGCCTTCCCTGCGTTTCGAAAGTGACTGGGTTCGCCATTCCTGGACAGGCCAGGCCTCCGGCGATTTCACCGCATATCTGGAAAACGATGCCTTCGACTCGGCCCAAATAGATGCGGCAAGCAAATTCCGCCTGGACATCCGCCACACCACGCGCGCCGAGTTCGACGCAAGCTATGGTCTTGGCCAGGAGAACTCTGCCGATAGCGAAGTGCCGGATACAGCCGTTGGCAACCGCACCGACCATGTGCTGGCGGCAAACGCCGCCGTCATTCATGATTTTGGCGGGCTTGAAGGCCGCGCCAAACTGGGACTCGAACGGCAGATCTTTGAAGACGTGAAACTCTCCGGCGGCGGCACCGAAGACAATTCTGACCGCAACAACTACAGGCCATCCCTTGCCCTGAGGCTTTCCTATACGGACCCGCCGGCCCTGAAGCCCTTCGTCGAGCTTGCCTATGCGCCGCGCTTCCATGACGAAAAATTTGATCGCAATGGCCTGCGCCGTGACTCGCAAGGGATGACGGCAGCCGTGGGCCTAACTCTTGATCAAGGGCCCCTGTGGCTGGGCGAGATGGCGCTGGTCTATGCCATGCGCGACTATGAAGACTCCGCCCTGGATACCATCGATGCAATCGGCATCAACGGCAATCTCACCTGGAGCCCGACGGATTTGACCTCCGTCATCATGACGCTTGCAACCTCCCTCGACGAATCGTCCTCGGCCACCTCATCGGGAACCAAAACCTGGTCGGGCCGCATCGATGCCGCCCATGAATTGCGCGAGAACGTGACGCTCCTCGGCGGCATCGGCGTGGAGTTTGAAAAGTTTTCCGATGGCACCGACACGACGTTTACATCAAATCTTGGTGTCGAATGGCAGCTCAATCCCAATCTTGCCTGGACCGCGGGTTACGATGGCACGTGGCTTGAAGCGGCTGCCTCAGGCGGGAACTATAACGAGCAGCGCCTCATGACCGGAATTGTGCTGCGCCGCTAGCGGCGTCATTCGCCTTTCCAGGTCACGCGGCCGCCGTGGTCGGCAATGATTTTTTGCAGCACCGTGCGAAACCCCGGACCAAGGTCATCGCGCTCAAGGCCATAGGCAACGTTGGCGGCAAGAAAGCCCAGCTTGTCGCCGCAGTCATAGGTGGTGCCTTCATAGGCAAGACCGTGGAAGGGTTGCCGCGCCATCAGCCGTATCATGGCGTCGGTAATCTGGATCTCGCCGCCAGCCCCTGGTGTTTGAGCTGAAATTTCATCAAAGACCTCGGGCTGCAGGATGTAGCGCCCGGAAATGATCAGGTTCGACGGCGCATCTTCCTGGCGCGGTTTTTCCACCATCTTGTCAATGGTAAAGCCATTGCCGCGCCAGTCCTTGGCCCCCACCACGCCATAACGGTGCACCTGGTCAGGCTCCACTTTCTCAACGGCGATGACATTGCCGCCGCCACGCTCATTGTAAGTGGCAATCATCTGGCTGAGGCATCCCGGCTTGGCATGCATCACCATGTCCGGCAGCAGAACCGCGAAGGGTTCATTGCCCACCAGGTTGCGTGCGCACCAAATGGCATGGCCCAGGCCCAGCGGCTCCTGCTGGCGGGTAAAGCTGGTTTGCCCTGCCGCCGGCAAATTCCGCTCCAGGATATCAAGCTCGACCGACTTGCCGCGCATGCGCAGCGTTGATTCCAGTTCATACTGCTTGTCAAAATGGTCTTCGATCACGCCCTTGTTGCGCCCGGTGACGAAGATGAGATGCTCGATGCCCGCTTCCCTGGCCTCATCGACAACAATCTGGATGAGCGGCCGGTCAACGACGGTCAGCATTTCCTTGGGCATGGCCTTGGTGGCCGGCAGGAACCGCGTGCCCAGGCCGGCGACGGGGAAGATTGCCTTTTTGATCGGGCGTTGCATGTTAACTGGCTCTTAACCAAAAATTGAACGGGAGGCGCGCGGCAGTACAGTTTTCTTAAAATTCAATCTAGCATAGGATGTGACAAGTAAAGGGATATTTGATCGTGACAGTTTTGGTAACGGGCGGCGCTGGCTACATCGGCAGCCATATGGTTTTGGCTCTGGTTGATGCCGGTGAAGAGGTCGTGGTGCTCGACAATCTTTCCTCCGGCTTCTGGTGGGCCGTGGCCCCCCAGGCAAAACTGGTGGAAGGCGATATCGGCGATGCGGAATTTCTCGCGCGGCTGATGGCGGAACATAAGTTCGATGCGGTGGTGCATTTCGCCGGCTCGCTCATTGTCCCCGACTCCTTGCGCGATCCCCTGGGTTACTATCTTAACAATACGGTGAAATCGCGAGCCCTGATGGATTGTGCCGTGAAGGCGGGAATCCCGCGCTTCATCTTCTCCTCGACTGCCGCCGTTTACGGCAATACCTCAACCCAGCCCGTGTTCGAAACCGTGGCGCCTCAGCCAATTTCGCCCTATGGCACCTCAAAGCTGATGACCGAATGGATGCTGCGCGACACCCATGCCGCCCACGGCCTGAACTATGTGGCCCTGCGCTATTTCAATGTGGCGGGTGCCGATCCCAAGGGCCGGTCCGGCCAGTCAACGCCCAATGCCACCCACCTGATCAAGGTGGCCTGTCAGACGGCGCTTGGCCAGCGCCCCTCCATGGATGTTTTTGGCACCGACTATGACACCCCCGACGGCACCTGCCTGCGCGACTACATTCATGTGAGCGACCTGATCGCGGCCCATATGGACGCACTCTCGCATCTGCGCCGCGGCGGTGAAAGTGGCGTCTTCAATTGCGGTTATGGTCAGGGCTATTCGGTTCTCGAAGTGATCGGCGCCGTTGAAAAGGCCCATGGCGGGCCGGTCAAGGCCAACCGGGTGGCCAGGCGCGCCGGCGACCCTGCCGCCATCATTGCCGGTGCCGACCGGGTAAAAACCATTTTGGGCTGGAAGCCCAAATACAATGACCTGGATGAAATTGTCGCCTCGGCACTGGCCTGGGAAAAACACCTTTTGCGGCGCAACGCAGCCTGAATCACGCCGCATTTGGCAGCTTTTCTCCCAGCCTGCTAAAGACGTGGGCTGGCGGCGAATCGCCAGGTTGGATCAGGGACGGTTCAGATGCTGAAAAGACTTATCGCTGCGTTGCTCATTGCCACGCCATTGTTCACAACAATGGCCCAGGCGGATGCGAAATTTGAAAGCTTCATCCAGTCGCTCTGGCCGAGAGTGAAGGCGGCTGGTATTTCGCGCTCCCTTTTTGACGCTGCTTTTGCCGGCGTGACCGACCCCGACCCGGCCGTTCTGAAGTTGGCCGCAACCCAGCCCGAATTCACCTCGACGACCTCCGCCTATCTCGCCAAGGCCGTCACCCCCATCCGCATTGACACGGGCCAGCAGATGAAGGGCAGCGAGGCAGCACTTCTGGCGGCCATTGAAAAGAAATACGGCGTCGACCGGCACGTTCTTCTGGGGATTTGGGGCATGGAGTCCAACTTCGGAAAGGACAAGGGCTCCATGGGCGTCATGCGCTCCCTCGCAACGCTCCTTTATGCGGGGCGGAAACAAAAGTTCGCCCGCGAACAGCTCATTGCCGCCTTCAAGATATTGAAGAGCGGCACCCGGTCCCCCGATAATTTTACCGGCTCCTGGGCCGCTGCCATGGGCCACACGCAATTCATCCCCACCTCCTATCTGGCTTACGCGGTGGATTGGACCGGTGACGGCAAGCGGGATATCTGGGGTTCCAAGGAAGATGCCTTGGCCTCGACCGCAAATTACCTGGCTAAGGCAGGCTGGAAATCTGATCGCCCTTGGGGCTGGGAAGTTTCCCTGCCGCCCAAGTTCAACAAGGCTCTCATTGGCCGCAGCAAGTGGCGGCCGGTTTCGGAATGGGTGAAGCTTGGCGTGACGCCGGCAATGGGCGGCAAGTTCAATGCCACGCAGGCTGATGCCTTCGTGATGATTCCGCAGGGCATCGATGGCCCGGCGTTCCTGGTCACCCGGAACTTCCTTTCCATCATGGATTACAATTTTTCCCACTCCTACGCCTTGGCGGTGGGCCATCTGGCTGACCGCATACGCGGCGGCGGGCCCATTGTCGGCACCTGGCCCGATCTCGATTTTGACTTGAGCTTTGCCCAGCGCGTGGACCTGCAGAAGCGCCTGTCGCGACTTGGATTTGAAACCGGCGGCGCAGACGGCCGTTTCGGCGCCAGAACCTATGAGGCGATCATCGCCTATCAGAAAAGCGTTGGCTTGCCGCTCGATGGCAAGCCCAGCGCCAAGCTGCTTGAGCGCCTGCAAAGCGCGGGCTAGGATGGCCCCCATGTTTTTACGCCTCGCTATTGCGGCATTAAGCCTGTTTCTCGCCAGCACTTCGCTGCAGGCCCAGGCGATTGAAAATGCGCCCATCATGGGCTCGCAATCCACTGAAGAGGTGGTGGCCCAACCGGTTGATGACACCTACCGCATATTGGTCATCGGCGATGCCTTGGGAGGCGGCCTCGGCGCTGGCCTCAGCCGCATGGCCGAACCGGAACCGCGTTTTGAAATCGTCAACCGCTTCCAGGAAACCTCCGGCCTTGCCCGCCCGGAAGTCTATGACTGGCCCGCGAGCCTCCCCAAGATCATGGAAGGCAAGGAGTTCAACGCCGTCGTCGTTCTCCTCGGCGCCTATGACCGCCAGGCCATCCGTGAGGGCGATTTCAGGCTGGTCTTCAATACGCCGGAATGGAAAGCCGCCTATGAGGCAAGGATCGATGAACTCCTCGATGTTCTCAATGCCGCGGGCGTCAAGGTTTTCTGGGTCGCCATTCCGCCCATGGGCGACGCAAAATATGAAGCAGACATGAAGATCGTGGCGGCCCTGCAAAAGCAGGAAGTGCTGGGCAAGGGGCATATCTACGTAGATTTGCGCTCAGCCTTTCTGACGCCCGACGGCGAATATACCGACAAGGGTCCCGACGAGACGGGCGAAGTCAACAGGCTGCGTTCCCGCGATGGCATCGCTTTTTTGAGATTGGGCAACAATCGCTTCGGCCAGCTTCTGCTGGCTGAAATCAAGCGGGTTATCGGCACAGCGCCGATTGATACGACCCCGGGGGTAACGCCCAAAGTGGACCTGCCATCGCCCGAAATTGCCGTCGTTCCCTTGTTCGGCCAGGATAATGGCGACGGAACCTTCGTGGCCTTCCAGCCCGATGAAAAACTCATTTCCGAATTGGCGAAAGTTGTGACCGGAGACATCATCGTCAAGGCAATCTCGCGCTCCGATATCGTGCCCGGCAGCGAAGCGGAAAAACTTTTCATTTTGGGCCAGGCCCAGCCGGCGCCCGCCGGCCGCTTTGACGATTTCAGCTACATCAAGACAGCGCCGTAATTAGCGCGGCAGGGTGGTTTCGCCCATGAGGAATTCATCCACGGCGCGCGCCGCCTGGCGGCCCTCGCGGATGGCCCACACCACCAGCGATTGCCCGCGCCGCATGTCGCCGGCGGAAAAAACCTTGGGCAGGCTGGATTTGTAATTCACCACATTGGCCTCCACATTGCCGCGCCCATCAAGCTTGACGCCGAGCGAGGCCAGCATGCCCTCCTGCACCGGCCCGAGAAAGCCCATGGCAAGCAGTACAAGATCAGCCTTGAGCTCGAACTCGGTGCCCGCGATAGGTTGCATCTTGCCATCAACCCGCACGCAATGAAGCTTATTCACCTCGCCATTTTCACCGGTGAAGGATTTGGTGACAACCGAGAAATCCCGCTCGGCCCTTTCCTGCTGGCTCGATGATGTGCGGAACTTCAACGGCCAGTCGGGCCACACCAGCATCTTGTTTTCCTTGTCAGGCGGCCGCGGCATGATTTCAAGCTGGGTCACCGACAGGGCCCCCTGACGAAGAGATGTGCCGATGCAGTCGGAACCCGTATCACCGCCGCCAATGACGATCACATGCTTCCCGCCGGCGAGAATGGGCTTGTTATCAAGCGGCGTTTCTTTTGAGACGCGGCGGTTCTGCTGCGGCAGAAAATCCATCGCGGGATGAATGCCGGCAAGCTCGCGGCCGAGAATCGGCAGGTCGCGCGGCTTTTCAGCACCACCCGTCATCAGCACCGCATCAAAACTGTCCACCAGTTGCTGAGCATCCTGCGTCACACCGATATGTGCGCCGTAGTGGAAGGTGACCCCTTCCGCTTCCATCTGCGTCACGCGGCGGTCGATGTGGTGCTTTTCCATTTTGAAATCAGGAATGCCGTAGCGCATGAGGCCGCCAGCTTTGCGGTTCTTCTCGAAGAGATGAACAGTGTGCCCGGCCCTCGCCAATTGCTGCGCTGCTGCCAAACCTGACGGGCCGCCACCAACAACGGCAATTTTCTTTCCCGTCTTTTCAGCGGCAATTTCAGGCTTCAGCCAGCCCTCAGCCCAGGCGCGGTCCACGATCGCGCATTCGATGGATTTGATGGTGACCGGATTGTCGTCAATGTTCAGCGTGCACGACGCCTCGCACGGCGCCGGGCAGATGCGGCCTGTGAATTCCGGAAAATTATTGGTGGAATGCAGGTTGCGCGAAGCCTCTTCCCACCGGTTGTTGTAAACGAGGTCATTCCAGTCCGGGATCTGATTGTTCACCGGGCAGCCATTGTGGCAATAGGGAATGCCGCAATCCATGCAGCGCGCCGCCTGGTTGCGCGTGCCCTCGTCGGACAGCGGAATGATGAATTCATTGTAGTGGCGCACCCGGTCGGCGGCCGGCGCATATTTCCGTTCCTGCCGGTCGATCTCCAGAAAGCCAGTGACTTTGCCCATTATTGTTCCCCGCGCTTCAAGCCGCTTCCAGCGACTTCAATGCCGCCTCCGACAATTGCTTCTTGGCGTCCAACATTTCTATTCCAATGATATGGCCCCGCTTGTCGAAGTCGAGATTGATGCCTGGACGAAGTTCTTCGGTACGTTCAACAGCTTCATTTGAAAACTGAACGTAGAGCGCGTTAGCTTCATGGTCGTAGGTCGTCTTCATGTTCTACTCTCCTGGTTCCGGTCAAAGAATGCAGTGACGATCACATGGACATGATTGTTTTCCATTCGATATACCACCCTTAACCATTTGTCGCCTGCTTGCGGAATTTGCTTGAATGCTAATTTCAGGGTTGTATCCCTTGCGTCATCCATCTCAATAGACGGAAGCTTCAGTGTGTCTTCAACCCATTCCAGCGCGATTGCGCGCCTCTGAAGCATCAAGCTCGCATGCGTGGTTAGGCGTGTGGAAACCGTGGCTTTCAACTCAAGCGCTCCTCTTGACGCCGATGGTCATGCCATCGCTGGTTTCCTGCGCCCTTTCCAGTTCCGAAAGGGCGCGGGCATATTCAACCGGCATGATCTTCACAAACTTCGGCAGGTATTGCGCCCAGTTGTCGATGATGGATTTGGCCCTTGAAGATTGTGTGTACTTGTAGTGGCGCGACAGAAGCTCCCAGATGCGCTCGCCATCATGCTTGTCCATGGCGGCGGTCACATCAACCAGCCCGTGATGCTCCAGATCGCCGCCGTGGTGATGCAGGCGCTCAATCGTAGCATCCTCGGAGGGGATGGGGGCCAGATCAACCATGGCAAGATTGCAGCGCTGGGCGAAGTCACCCGCTTCATCGAGGACGTAAGCCACACCACCCGACATGCCGGCGGCAAAGTTCCGCCCCGTGTCGCCGATGACCAGCACGCAGCCGCCCGTCATGTATTCGCAGCCGTGGTCGCCAACCCCTTCGACAACCGCAACGGCACCTGAATTGCGCACCGCAAAGCGCTCGCCCGCCACACCGCGGAAATAGCATTCGCCGGTGATAGCCCCGTAAAGCACCGTGTTGCCGACGATGATGGACTTTTCCGGAATGAAGCCGATCTTCTCTTGCGGCTTCACGATGAGCTTGCCGCCGGAAAGGCCCTTGCCGACATAGTCATTGGCTTCGCCGGTGAGTTCGAGGGTGACACCATGCGCCGCCCACGCGCCAAAGCTTTGACCGGCCACGCCATTGAGCTTCACCGTGATCGTGTCTTCCGGCAAGCCAACATGGCCATAGCGCTTGGCCACTTCACCCGAGAGCATGGCGCCCGCCGTGCGGTCCCTGTTCCTGATCGCTGAGATGATTTCAACTGGTGTTCCCTTTTCCAGGGCGGGCATGGCCTGCTCGATGAGCTTGCGATCCAGAATATGCTCGATGCCATGATTCTGCGCCGAGACCTTCTTTGTCGCAATCGGCCCCTGCACATCGGCCTTGGCAAACACCTTCGAGAAATCGAGACCTTTCGCTTTCCAGTGGCTGATCGCCTCCTGCTGGTCCAGCCATTCCGTGGCCCCGATCAGTTCGCTGAAGGTTTTGATGCCCATGGAAGCCATGAGTTCGCGCAGCTCTTCGGCAACAAAGAAGAAATAATTGATGACATGTTCCGGCTGGCCCTTGAAGCGCTTGCGCAATTCCGGATCCTGCGTGGCAACACCAACCGGGCAGGTGTTCAGATGGCACTTACGCATCATGATGCAACCCGCCGCAATCAATGGCGCCGTGGCAAAGCCAATTTCATCGGCTCCGAGCAATGCGGCAATCAGAACGTCACGCCCCGTGCGAATGCCGCCATCGGCCTGCACCGCGATACGGCCACGCAAGTCATTGGCAACAAGTGTCTGTTGGGTTTCAGCGAGGCCAATTTCCCACGGCGAACCTGCATGCTTGATGGAGGTGAGCGGTGAAGCGCCCGTGCCGCCCTCATAGCCCGAGATCGTTACATGGTCCGCATGGGCCTTTGAAACACCAGCGGCAACCGTGCCCACACCCACTTCAGAGACAAGCTTCACCGAGACCAGTCCCATCGGATTCACGTTCTTCAAATCGAAAATGAGCTGAGCCAGATCTTCAATGGAATAGATGTCATGGTGCGGCGGTGGTGAGATAAGCCCCACGCCCGGCGTTGAATGGCGCACCCGGGCAATCACGCTGTCCACCTTGTGGCCCGGCAGCTGCCCGCCTTCGCCGGGCTTGGCGCCCTGCGCCATCTTGATCTGCATCATGTCGGAGTTGACCAGATACTCCGCCGTGACGCCAAAACGCCCCGAGGCCACCTGCTTGATTGCCGAGCGCATGGAATCGCCGTTGGGCAGCGGCACGAAGCGGTCCGCCTCTTCGCCGCCTTCGCCCGTGTTGGATTTGCCGCCGATGCGGTTCATGGCGATGGCCAGCGTCGTATGCGCCTCGCGGCTGATCGAGCCGAAGGACATGGCCCCGGTCGAGAAGCGCTTGACGATGACCTTGGCGCTTTCCACCTCATCTATATCGATGGGCTTGCGGCCCATGTCTTCCGCCGTCTTGATCCGGAACAGCCCGCGCATGGTTTTGAGCCGCTCCGACTGCTGGTTGATATGCTTGGCGAAGGCCCGGTACTTCTCTACCGAATTGCCACGCACCGCATGCTGCAGGTTTGAAACCGTATCCGCCGTCCACACATGGGCCTCGCCCCTGATGCGCATGGCATAGTCGCCGCCCACATCAAGCGAGGACTTCAGCACCGGATTGGTGCCGAAAGCATCCTCATGCCTGCGGAAAGCTTCTTCGGCGATTTCGGCAAGCCCAACGCCTTCAATCTGCGTGGCCGTGCCGGTGAAATACTTGTCGACGAATGCCGTCGAGAGACCGATGGCGTCGAAAATCTGCGCCCCGCAATAGGACTGGTAGGTCGAGATGCCCATCTTGGACATGACCTTCATAATGCCCTTGTCCACCGCCTTGATGTAGCGCTTCACCGCTTCGTAGGGCGTTACTTCCTCTTCAAGCTCGGAAACCATGCCTTCCAGCGTTTCAAACGCCAGATAGGGATTGATCGCTTCCGCCCCATAGCCCGCCAGCGTGCAGAATTGGTGCACCTCACGGGGCTCGCCCGATTCAACCACCAGACCCACCGAGGTGCGCAGCCCCTTGCGGATAAGATAATGATGCGTGGCGGAGGTGGCGAGAAGGGCGGGCAGCGGCACCCGTTCGCCCGAAACGGCCCGGTCCGACAGGATGATGATGTTGTAGCCATCCCTGACGGCCCGTTCGGCAAGCCGGCACACGCTGTCGAGTGCGGCTTCCATGTATTCCGGCCCGTTGGCCACGTCATAGGTGATGTCGATGGTGGCGGTGCGGAAGGGGTTCTCGCTGATCTTGCCAATGGTGCGGATGCGTTCGAGGTCTTCATTGGTCAGAATGGGCTGCGAGACTTCCAGCCGCATGTGCGTAGACGTGCCGGCAAGGTCCAGAAGATTTGGCCGTGGGCCGATGAACGAAACGAGCGACATCACCAGCTCCTCACGGATGGGATCGATCGGCGGGTTGGTCACCTGCGCGAAGTTCTGCTTGAAATAGGTATCAAGCATCTTGGCCCGGTCCGAGAGAACCGAAATGGGCGCGTCATTGCCCATGGAGCCAACGGCTTCCTGGCCCGTCTGCGCCATGGGCGCCATCAGGATTTTCAAATCTTCCTGCGAATAGCCAAATGCCTGCTGTCGGTCGAGCAAAGGCACCATGATCTTCGGCCGCTTGGTCTTGGCCTTGGGCAAATCCCGCAACACAACCTGAGTGCGCTTCAGCCATTCCTTGTAAGGGTGTGCGGTGGAAAGCGTCTTCTTCAACTCCTCGTCGGAAATGATCCGCTTCTGCTCAAGGTCGATGAGCAGCATCTTGCCGGGCTGCAGCCGCCACTTGTGGGTGACATGCTCTTCGGCAAATTGCAGGCAGCCCATTTCCGAAGCCAGCAGCACAAAGCCATCATCGGTGGTGAGATAGCGGGCGGGGCGCAGGCCATTGCGGTCAAGCGTGGCGCCGATCAGGCGGCCATCGGTAAAGGTCATGGCGGCCGGGCCGTCCCATGGTTCCATAAGTGCCGCGTGATGCTCATAGAAAGCCCGGCGGTCCTCATCCATCAGCGGATTGCCGGCCCAGGCTTCCGGGATGAGCATCATCATGGCATGTGGCAGCGAATAGCCACCCATCGTCAGGAATTCCAAAGCATTGTCAAAACACGCCGTGTCCGATTGGCCCTCATAGGAAATGGGCCAGAGCTTCGACAGGTCCTCGCCAAGCACCGTGGACTTCATGTTGGCCTGGCGCGCCGCCATCCAGTTGTAGTTGCCGCGCACCGTGTTGATCTCGCCGTTATGGCAGACAAACCGGTAGGGATGCGACAATGGCCAGCTTGGGAATGTGTTGGTGGAAAAGCGCTGATGCACAAGGGCCAAGGCTGATTCAATGCGCGGATCTGTCAGGTCCTTGTAGTAGGCGCCCAGATCCTTGCCGAGCACGAGGCCCTTGTAAACAATGGTGCGGCAGGAAACCGAAACCGGATAATAGGTCCGGGCCTTGGCCCCGAGGACTTCCAGCACGCGGTTGGACACAACCTTGCGGCAGACAAAAAGCTTGCGCTCAAAATGCGCCTCATCGCGGATCGTGGGCCCGCGCCCGATGAACACCTGCCGGTGAAAAGGCTCCGTGCCCTTCACCGAATAGCCGAGAACAGAAGAATCGACTGGAACATCGCGCCAGCCCAGAACTTTCAGGCCCTCCTCGCGCGAGGTTTCCCACCAGATGCGTTCAATATCCTGCCGGTAAACCGTTTCGCGCGGCATGAAGAGATAGGCCACGCCATAGGTGTGCGGCGCCGGCAGCTCAAAGCCCAGGCGCCTGGCTTCTTCGGAAAAAAATCCGTGCGGAATCTGGATCATGATCCCGGCCCCGTCGCCGGCCTTGGGGTCGGCACCCACCGCGCCCCGGTGTTCAAGATTCTTCAGAATGCTAAGGCCGTCATCAACCGTGCGGTGGCTCTTGATGTTGTTGATGTTGGCGATAAGGCCAATGCCGCAGGCATCATGCTCGTTGCGGGGGTGATAAAGCCCATGCGGTTGGCGCATCCCCTCCGGCAGCATCTGAAGTGACTGGCTCATGGCTATCGTCCTCTTCCCACATTCCCATTCAGTCCCAAGGGACCGTCATTCATTCCTTGCCTCTGGGTTTGATCTCTTGAGGGGGGCCTTTTTGTGCCACCGGAGCCTCGCGTAAGGGATCAAACTCTGAGAGCGTCTTTCCGCCCGAGCCGACCCTTAGGTGCGTTTAGTGGTTTGGGCGCGGGCCATGCA
>JBBQNU010000061.1:0-16113 GCA_038330285.1 Hyphomicrobiales bacterium
GTATCGCTGTCAACGGCCCCATCGGTGCTGCCGTCGAAGTGAACTCGGAAACCGACTTCGTTGCCCGCCACGAAAAATTCCAGACCATGGTTGCCGATATCGCCAAGCTGGCACTTGTCGCCGATGGCAACTCCGAAAAGCTGAAAACCGCCAAATATCCCGGCTCGCAGCATGCGGTTGCCGAATACGTGGCTGAGATGGTGGCCACCATCGGTGAAAACATGGGCGTGCGCCGGACCGCATCGCTCAAGGTGAAGGATGGCGTGATCGGTTCCTACGTTCACAATCAGGCCGCTCCCGGCCTGGGCAAAATCGGCGTTCTAGTGGCGCTTGAATCAACCGGCAACAAGGAAGAGCTGGCCGCCTTTGGTCGCCTGCTCTCCATGCATGTCGCGGCAACCAATCCGGTAGCCATGGATTTGGCGAGTGTTTCGCCTGAGACCTTGGCCCGTGAAAAAGCCATTCTTGAAGAAAAGAACGCCGGCAAGCCTGCGAACGTTCTGGAAAAGATCATTGCCTCTGGCCTTAAGACCTACGCCAAGGAAAACTGCCTGCTGGAACAGGCCTATGTCCATGACGGCACCAAGTCGGTGACCCAGGTTCTGGGCGAAGTCGGCAACAAGGCCGGAGCCCCGGTCAAGCTGCTGGGCTATGTGCGCATGCAACTCGGCGAAGGCATTGAAAAGGCGGTCGATGATTTCGCCGCCGAAGTCGCCAAGGCCGCCGGTCAGGCTTGATCAGAATTCGTCGACCGAAAAAAGGGCCCGTTTGGGCCCTTTTTTATTGCCCAATGCGAGTGCCGGTATGCCGAACCCTTTGATTAAAGTGAAAAATGTCCTAAGACGAATCGAACTCGAATGCCTAGAATAGGCCGAAATACGGGACCTTTTCCTTAGCGGACTGTCAAAACCCATGAGCCAAAACACCTACAAGCGCATTCTTCTTAAAGTCTCCGGTGAAGTGCTGATGGGCAGCCAGGCCTTTGGCATTGACCTGGATACGGTGGCGCGCATTGCCGATGAAGTCATCGCCTGCGTCAAGGCGGGCGCCCAGGTGGCACTGGTCATCGGCGGCGGCAACATTTTCCGCGGCCTTGCCGGCGCCGCCAAGGGCATGGAGCGGGTGAGCGCCGATCACATGGGCATCATGGCCACCATCATGAACGCGCTCGCCATGCAGGGCGTGTTGAAGTCCAAGGGCATTGATGCCCGGGTTCTTTCGGCCATTGCCATGCCAACCGTCTGTGAAACCTATTCGCCAGCCAAAGGCATCCATCATCTGGAAAAGGGCAGGGTGGTGATCTGCGCCGCCGGCACCGGCCTGCCTTTCTTCACCACCGATACGGGCTCGGCCCTGCGCGCCGCCGAACTGCAATGCAACGCCCTGTTGAAGGGCACCAGTGTTGATGGCGTCTACGCCGAAGACCCCAAGAAGAACCCCAAAGCCCAGCGCTTCGAAAAAATCACCTTTAACGAGATTTTGAGCCGGGACCTGCGTATCATGGACCCCGCTGCAATCGCCCTTGCACGGGACAACGGGATTCCGGTAATTGTATTTTCCATCCGGGAAGCGGGCGCCGTGTCGAAAGTTTTAACCGGTGCCGGCCGCTTCACCTTAGTGACAAAGGACTAACTAATGGCCCAGCCCGTTCCCTTTAACGCAGCCGACATCAAGCGCCGCATGCATGGCGCCACGGAATCGCTCAAGCATGATTTCGGCGGCCTGCGCACCGGGCGCGCCTCCGCTGCTTTGCTGGAGCCGGTCCAGGTTGATGCCTATGGTGCAATGATGCCACTCAACCAAGTTGCCTCCGTCACCGTTCCGGAAGCCCGCCTCCTGCAAATCAATGTCTGGGACAAGGGCTTGGTGGTCGCTGTGGAAAAAGCCATTCACGCCTCCAATCTGGGGTTGAACCCGCAGACCGAAGGCCAGGTCATTCGCTTGCGCATGCCGGATTTGACGCAGGACCGTCGCAAGGAGCTGGTTAAGGTGGCCCATCAATATGCCGAAAAGGCCCGCATCGCCGTGCGCAATGTGCGCCGTGATGGCATGGACCAATTGAAGGCCTTGGAAAAAGACCACGCCATGAGCGAAGATGACCACAAGAAGAAAGCCGAAGAAACTCAAAAGATGACTGACGAAACGATCAAGGAAATCGATGCTTCTTTGAAGGCGAAAGAAGCCGAAATCATGCAGGTTTGAGGGCTGCATCGCGCCATGCTGAACCGCCCGCCCGCCGTGCCGCGTCATGTTGCCATCATCATGGATGGCAATGGCCGCTGGGCCGCGCGCCGCGGCTTGCCGCGCTCGGCGGGCCACAAGGTAGGCGTTGACGCCCTGCGCCGTGCGGTCAAGGCCGCCGCAGATTTCGGCATTGAGTATCTCACGATCTATTCCTTCAGTTCGGAAAACTGGTCGCGCCCCGCGGCGGAAGTTTCGTTTCTGCTCGATCTCCTGCGCCGCTTTATCCGACAGGACGTGGCCGAACTGCATCGTTCCGGTGTTAAGATCACTGTTGTCGGCAGCCGTGCCGATTTGGAGCCGGGCATCGTGTGCTTGCTCGATGATGCGGAGCGCCTGACTCGCGAAAATTCCAAACTCAATCTCATCGTCGCTTTCAACTATGGCAGTAGGCAGGAAATTGGCCGCGCCATGGTTGCGATCGCCAGGAAGGTGGAACGCGGCGAAATCTCAGCCGCCGACATTTCGCCGGAATTGATTTCCGGGAGTTTGGATACCGCCGGCATTCCCAATCCCGACTTGCTTATTCGCACTGGCGGCGAGCAGCGCATATCGAATTTCCTGTTGTGGCAATGCGCCTATACGGAATTTGTTTTCGTCGATGAATTCTGGCCCGATTTCACCCACGAGATATTTGCCAGGGCCTTGGATGAATTCCGCTTGCGGGACCGCCGCTTTGGCGGCATCGAAGCGCAAACCGCATGACCTCGGCGAAGTGGGGCGATCTCGGCATCAGAACGGCTTCTGCACTGGTGCTCATTCCGGCAGTCATCGCCTGCGCCTGGGTTGGTGGTATCTGGTTTAAGGGTTTTGTGCTGTTGCTTGCAGGCCTGATCGCCTATGAGTGGACCTCCATAGTCCATCCCAAAAATTTCGCACAATTCACCCTGCATATGGCTGCCGCCCTGTGCGGTGCACTGTTGCCGGATTTGGTAGGTGTTGGTGTGGCACTGCTGGTCATTCTGGGATTGGCCCTTGTGTCAGGATTCATGGCCTGGACCGAACGATCCGGTTCGAGCATGTGGAGTTACTTTGGAATTTTTTATGCAGGATTTCCTGCCCTCGCCCTCATTCTTCTGCGCGGCGATTCCCATTATGGCTTTGCCGCCGTTCTTTGGGTCTTTCTGGTCGTGTGGTCTGCCGATATTCTGGCCTATTTTGCCGGCCGCACCATTGGCGGCCCCAAGCTTGCCCCCACGATATCGCCGAAGAAGACCTGGGCCGGCCTTGGCGGGGCTGTGGCAGGAAGCGCACTAGTCTCGTTTATTTTTGCTTGGATAACCCAGCTGGATGGCATCTGGAGCCTCGCCATTCTCGCCGGCTGTTTGGCAGTCGTGGAACAGGCCGGCGATCTTTTCGAGTCATCTCTCAAGCGATTTCATGGGGTTAAGGACTCCGGCAGGCTTATCCCGGGCCATGGCGGGGTCATTGACCGGGTAGACGGGTTGATTGCCGTAGCCGTGGCTTCGGCGTTAATTGGGGTATTTCACGAGCAGGGGGCCAATGCAGCCCGGGGATTGCTCCGCTGGTAACCATATTTCGCCGAAATGTTGACTTAAATACGGGCTTGTGTGGTTAATAAACAGTGAATCACGCAAACCGCAATGGCACGAACCTTGCGAGTTGTGTCGGACACAAGGAGTTCAGGCAGGACCGTCTGAATAGTGTTCGGGGAGTTGGGACGGATCATGG
The DNA here is from genome assembly GCA_038330285.1 of Hyphomicrobiales bacterium. Lineage (GTDB taxonomy): Bacteria > Pseudomonadota > Alphaproteobacteria > Rhizobiales > Aestuariivirgaceae > Aestuariivirga. The sequence continues at coordinate 3,934 of JBBQNU010000061.1, forward strand.
AATTTCTGAACTACGTGCATATGCCCTTTGGCTATCTTCTGCCGTTCATAGCCGCTCTCACAATTATTGTTTTCATTCATGAGCTTGGCCACTTTCTGGTCGCGCGCTGGTGTGGGATCACGGTGGAAGTTTTTTCGATTGGCTTTGGCCGGGAAATCTTTGGCTGGAATGACAGGCACGGCACCCGCTGGAAGGTCTGCTGGTTGCCGCTGGGTGGCTACGTAAAATTCGAAGGTGACGCCAACCCGGCGAGCTTTCCGCAAGCAGCACCTGGGTCCGAAACGATCCGCTCGGCTGGCAATTTTCACGGCAAGGCCGTTTGGAAACGCGCCGCTGTCGTGGTAGCTGGCCCACTTGCCAATTTTCTTCTCTCAATTGTGATTTTTGCCAGCGTGTTCGCTTTCGTCGGCATTCCCGCGAATGAGCCTCGCGTCGGGGTGGTGCAGCCGGGAAGTGCTGCCGAAAAGGCCGGAATCAAGAGCGGTGATCTCATAGCGGTCATTGATGGCACAAAAATCGAAACCTTCAGCGATATCGTAAAGGCCGTTTCTTTCCGCGGTGGCGAACAGTTGAAAGTTACAATTGACCGGAGCGGAACCGCCATTGATCTGCAGGTTGTTGCAGGTATTGTTGAGGAATCGGATGGCTTCGGCGGAACTTCCAAACGTGGGCTTCTGGGGATTTCGCCTCCCAAGGATACGGTTGCCTCGCCCCTGCGGCGTCTTTCAATACCTGACGCGATTTCTCAAGGTTCCAGTGAAACGTGGCGCATCGTATCGGTGACCTTCAAGTATTTGGGCAAGCTGGTGCGTGGACAGGAGAGTTCGAAGCAAATTGGCGGCCCGGTTTCAATTGCCAAGATGGCCGGCGATGCGGCCTCCACCGGCGTCATCCGATTCGTGATATTTATTGCTTTCTTGTCCACGAGCGTCGGACTTATTAACCTATTTCCAATTCCAATGTTGGATGGTGGCCATCTGGTTTATTACGCCATTGAAACGGTGTTGGGAAAACCGCTTGGAAAACAGGCCCAGGAATGGGGCTTTAGGGTGGGTTTGTCGCTTGTCGCGATGTTGATGGCGTTCGGCTTTTGGAATGATCTGACGAGGCTGTTTGCAATGATGGTCGGGAGCTGAAATTTTAGGCTATCTTTCATTTGCAAAGCAGTTGAAAGACGTTAAAACACGCGGCGGGCGCAAGTGATTTGTGGGACGGCTAGATTTGGCGAAGATTGGTCTTTTGATGCGTATTAAGCTTTTCTCTCTGGCACTGTTGAGCCTTGTTCTGTCTTTCGTCATGCCAGTGGCTTCGCCCTCGGGCTGGGCGCAACAGGCCTATGCCGAAACCATCGTCCAGATAAGAATTGAAGGGAATCAGCGGGTTGAGGAAGAGACCGTTCTTTCCTACCTGCAGTTTTCGCGCGGTGAAGAGTTCGATCCGGAAAAGATCGACGAGTCGATAAAGGTTCTGTTTCAGACCGGGCTGTTTGCCGAAGTCCAGATGTTCCAGCGCGGCAATACGCTGGTCATCAAGCTGGAAGAAAACCCGCTCATAAACCAGGTCAATTTCGAGGGTAACAAGGAAATTGCTGACGACGCATTGGCCAAGGAAGTTGAAGTCCGCGAACGCATGATCTTCACCAAGGCGCGGGTGCGGAGCGACACCCAGCGGGTCTTGGCGCTTTATCAGAAGTCCGGTTACTACAACGTTCGCGTTGCCCCCAAACTCATTCGTTTGCCCGAGAATCGCGTCAACCTGGTGTTTGAGGTCACGGAAGGTTCTGAAACCACGATCAAGACGATCGGCTTCACCGGGAACGAAGCCTTTAGCGACGGCCAATTGCGCGATGTCATCGGCACCGCCGAGCATAGCTGGTGGAATTTCTTCCAGAAGAACGACACCTATGATCCTGACCGCCTGGAATATGACAAGGAGCTGTTGCGCCGCCATTACCTGAGGCATGGCTACGCGGATTTTAATATCATTTCCGCCGATGCGCAGCTTTCGCCCAATGGCGACTATTTTGAAATAGCGTTCAGTGTTGAGGAAGGTCCGCGCTACACGATCGCCGATGTCGCCGTGAACATTGGCAATACCAATCTTGATCCTGAAAAGCTCAAAGAGGTTATCAAAACCGGTGTTGGTGACGATTACAATGCGACCAAGGTGGACAAGACCGTGGAGAACCTGGCGCTAGAGGCCAGCCGGCAGGGCTTTGTCTTTGCCAAGGTGGAACCCAAGGTAGACCGCAACGCGGGGCAGGGGTCGCTGAATATCAGTTACAACATCGAGGAAGGCCGCCGCGCCTACGTCGAACAGATTATTATTGAAGGCAACACCCGCACCCTGGACGAGGTTATCCGCCGCGAGCTGATGATTTATGAAGGCGATGCGTTCAACCGCACCCTCATTGAACGCGCCCGCCGCCGCCTGACGTCCCTCGATTTCTTTGACAAGATCGAATTCCAGGAAGAAGAGGGTTCTGCTCCCGACAAGATCAATCTGATCGTGGTCGTCCAGGAAAAATCAACCGGCAAGATCAGCTTCTCGGTAGGTTACTCGTCAACCGAACAGGTTATCGGATCTGTTGAACTGAGCGAACGCAATTTCATGGGCCGGGGCCAGTTCGTGAAATTGAACACGACCTTGAGCTTCAAGCGGCAGCAGGTCGACTTCAGCTTCACCGAGCCCTATTTCATGGGCATGCCGATCTACGCCGGGGTTGATGTTTTTGCCACGAAGACAAACAATAACGCGACGTCGTCTTATGAAAGCACCAACATTGGCGGCGCTTTGCGCACTGGTTTCAAGCTTGACGAATATTCTAGCCTGGGATTCAAATATACGCTGGCTTTCCGCGATGTGGACGGCATCGATTATGATAGCGCCTCGCCCGCCATCATCGCCCAGGAAGGCTCAAGTTTGAAGTCATCCGTTGGTGCGACCTACACGTGGGATGATCTCGATAACCCCACTCGCCCGACATTGGGTTTCAGGGGCCAGTTGGACTCGGAAGTCGCAGGCCTGGGCGGTGATACTTACTACGGCCGCCTTGAAGCCCATGGCTGGTACTTCTACCCGCTCTATGAGGAATCCATCATCCTGAAACTTGAAGGCAACGCTGGCCATATCGAAGCCTTCAATGGCAGCGACGTTCCGCTGCAGGATCGCTTCTTCAAGGGAGCTGACAGCTTCCGCGGCTTTGCCCAGTCGGGTGTGGGGCCACGGCAAAATGGCAATGACAAGGAAACCGACTCAATCGGCGCGCAGAGTTATGCCATCGCCACCGCTGAGTTGACTTTCCCCGTGGGCCTGCCCGAGCAATGGGGCATCGAAGGTGCGGCATTCACCGATTTTGGTACGGTGTTTGGCACACCTGAATCAACACTTGCAGATACAGAAGGCACTTGTAATACGCCTGATGGCAGTGATTGCACCGTCTTCGACACCATGGCCTTCCGCGCCTCCGTCGGTGCTGGCCTCATCTGGCAGTCGCCGTTCGGCCCGCTCCGCTTCGAGGTGGCTTATCCGCTCATGAAGGCCAAATATGATGAAACCGAATGGTTCCGCTTCTCCATCGGAACGCGCTTCTAGACCTGTGCAATCGCGGTGCTAAAGTCAATCGGACGGCCTCAAAGGCCGTCCGAATCTTTATGGGAATGGCAGCATGGCTGAAGAAACACCAGCAAAAACCCTGATGAGTGCCGACATCGCCCGCATCATGAAACTGCTTCCGCACCGCTATCCCTTTCTTCTCATCGACAAGATGATTGACATGGATGGCGAGGAGTCGGGCACGGCCATCAAGAACGTCACCATCAACGAGCCGTTCTTTCAGGGTCATTTTCCGGGAAAGCCGGTGATGCCGGGGGTCTTGCTGGTTGAAGCCATGGCCCAGGCCGCGGGCGCCCTGGTGCTGAACCATCTGGGTGATGCCCACGCCGGCAAGCTGGTCTTCTTCATGTCCATCGACAAGGCCCGCTTCCGCAAGCCGGTGCTGCCCGGCGACGTTGTCCACTTCCACGTCAAGCTTTCAAACAAGCGGGCGCCCGTGTGGAAATACTGGGCCGAGGCCCATGTCGACGGCAAGAAAGTCGCCGAGGCCGAGATCGGCGCAATGTTGATGAACGGGAGCTGAGCGCTCCGCTACTTCCCGCGCTTGCTGATTGGAATGTAGTCGCGCTTCTGCGGCCCGTTATAGAGCTGGCGCGGCCGGCCAATGCGCTGGCTCGGGTCCTCGATCATTTCCTTCCACTGGGAAATCCAGCCCACCGTGCGGGCAAGCGCAAAGAGCACGGTGAACATCGAGGTCGGAAAGCCAAGGGCCCGCAAGGTGATGCCGGAATAGAAATCCACATTCGGATAAAGCTTGCGGTCAACAAAATACTTGTCGCTCAGGGCCACCCGTTCCAGTTCGCGCGCCACATCAAGCAGCGGATCATCCTTGATGCCAAGTTCGGCAAGGACTTCATGGGCGGTTTGCTGCATGATTTTGGCGCGCGGGTCGTAGTTCTTGTAAACCCGGTGGCCGAAGCCCATGAGCCTGACATGCGAGCTCTTGTCCTTCACCTTTTCAATGAAGGCCGGAATCTTGTCCACCGTGCCAATTTCTCCCAGCATTTTAAGCGCCGCCTCATTGGCGCCGCCATGGGCCGGGCCCCACAGGCAGGCAATGCCCGCCGCAATGCAGGCGAAGGGGTTGGCGCCGGAAGAGCCGGCAAGCCTTACGGTCGAGGTCGAGGCATTCTGCTCATGATCGGCATGCAGGATGAAGATGCGGTCCATGGCCCGTGCCAGAATGGGGTTCACCTTGTATTCCTCGCACGGCACGGCAAAGCACATGTGCAGGAAATTGGCGGCGTAGGACAATTCGTTGCGCGGATAAACAAAGGGTTGCCCGATGTGATACTTGTAGGCCATCGCTGCAATCGTCGGCAGCTTGGCGATCATCCGGTGCGAAGCAATCTCGCGCTGCCGCGGATCGTCGATGTCGGTTGAATCATGGTAGAAAGCCGACATGGCGCCGACCACAGCGACCATTACCGCCATGGGATGGGCATCGCGCCGGAAGCCTTGGAAGAACCGGGCCATTTGTTCGTGGATCATCGTGTGGTGGGTAATGGCATGCTCAAAGGAGCGGCGCTGGGCCTGGTTGGGCAATTCACCGTAATAGAGCAGATAGCAGGTCTCGATGAAGTCGCCGTTCTCGGCGAGTTGGTCGATGGGATAGCCGCGGTGCAGCAAAACGCCTTCATCGCCGTCAATATAGGTGATCTTGGATTCGCAGGCCGCCGTAGAGGTGAAGCCGGGATCAAAGGTGAAGACCTTGCCATCCGCATAGAGCTTGCTGATGTCGATCACATCGGGTCCGAGAGTCCCCTTTTTCACCGGCAATTCATAGGTTTTTCCCTTGAATGTTAGCTTTGCCGAAGGTTCTGCGTCAGACATCAAGGACCTCTCAATTTGTATTATAGGAGCTTATTGCAGCGCAGCAAAAAGGTCAATTCAACAGATCGACGATCCGCCCCATGGTTTCTTCCCGCCCTAGCACGTCCAGCACATCAAAGATGGGCGGCGAGGTGGAAGTTCCGGTGAGCGCGGCACGTAGGGGTTGTGCAAGCTTGCCCAATTTAATGCCAGTTTTCTCCGCATGGGCTTTGACCGCAGCTTCCAGCACTGTTGCTGTCCATTCACCGCTGGCTTCGAGAACCGGCTTCAGTTCCCGCAACACAGCTATGCCGCCATCGGCGATGATCTGCTTGGCTTTCTCATCCATGGCCAGCGGCCGCACGGCAAACAGGAACGCCGCGCCGGTTTTAAGCTCCACCAAAGTCTTGGCCCGCTCCTTGAGGCCCGCCATCGACTTGCGCAATTGTCCACGCTTGCTGCCGTCAAGCTGTGCCAGCATTTCATCGCCGCCGTCCGTATACGGAAGAAATGCAATGAACTCGTCCACTAGCGACGCATCGTCCAAGTGGCGGATATAGTGGCCATTGAGATTCTCAAGCTTGGCGAAGTCAAACCGCGCCGGCGACTTCCCGATATTGCCGAGATCGAACCATTCCACCAACTGTGCCGTGGTGAAAATCTCCTCGTCGCCATGGCTCCAGCCCAGCCGTGCCAGGTAATTGCGCAAAGCCGCGGGCAGGTAACCCATGGCGCGGTAAGCCTCCACGCCCAGCGCCCCATGGCGCTTGGAAAGTTTTGCGCCATCTGGCCCATGAATGAGCGGCACATGCGTCATGTTCGGCACGGCCCAGCCCATGGCCAGATAGATTTGCGTTTGCCGCGCGGCGTTGGTGAGGTGGTCAACCCCGCGGATGATATGAGTCACCCCCATGTCATGGTCATCGACAACCACGGAAAGATTATAGGTAGGGTTGCCGTCGGAACGCAGGATGATGAGGTCATCCAGATCCCGGTTGGCAAACACCACCCGGCCCTGGGCATTGTCAGTGATGACGGTTTCGCCCTCCTGCGGCGACTTGAACCGGATCACGGGCTTCAGGCCAGCGGGCGCATCCTTGGCATTGCGGTCCCGCCAGGTGCCGTCATAACGGATCGGCCGCTTCTCGGCCTCTGCCTTGGCGCGCATCGCCTCCAGCTCCTGCGGGCTGCAATAGCAATGATAGGCATGGCCCGCGGCCAAGAGCTGCTCGGCCACTTCCCGGTGGCGCGCCGCACGGGCATGCTGCGAGACCGCGTCGCCATCCCAGGTCAAACCCAGCCACGTCATGCCGGAAATGATGGCATCAATGGCCGCATCGGTCGACCGCTCGCGGTCCGTGTCCTCGATGCGCAGCAGCATCTTGCCGCCCACGTGCTTGGCATAGGCCCAGTTGAACAGGGCCGTGCGGGCCCCGCCGATATGCAGGTAGCCGGTGGGTGACGGGGCAAAGCGGGTAACGACGGGCAATGACATGAACACCGTTTTCCTTGTAGGCTGGTGGCGGGGATGGTGCCCGAAGGCTTGAACGAAGGCAAATAGCACAAGCTTTTGGGGCGCGTAAGAGGGCGCTGAAGTGGCGGGCAGGCTGCAGGAACTCTGGGAAGCGCAGCTCGGTGCCACGGTTCTTTGGGCTCCGGTGGCCCTCACCTTTGGGATCTGGAGCTATTTTGCCCTGCCGCAAGAGCCTGCGCTGCCAGTCACTGGTTTCTTTATGGCGGCAGCCCTCCTGCTGTTCTGGAGGGCCCGCGGCCGCATGGGACTGCTCCTTCTGGCGATCCTCCTCAGCGGCTTTGTGCTGGCGAAAATCCGCGCTGAAATCATCGCCACACCGCTCCTCAAAGCAACGACCGGCGAAATTGTCCTGAGCGGCATTGTCCATATTGTCCTGAGCGGCATTGTCCATGATGTGGAGCGCGCCTCCGAGCGGCGGGCCACGCTCATTCTTGAGCCCGATAAAATCGAAGGCATGACCACGCCACAATTGCCGCGCCGTCTGCGCCTTTCGAATTCCCTCAAGAATGGCGAACCGGCCATTGGCGCGAGGATCGCCTTCAAGGCGAGGCTTGCTCCTGTTGCCTCGCCCACCATGCCCGGCGGTTTCGACTATGGCAGGCAGCTCTACTTTCAAGGCATCGGCGGCACCGGCCGTATCACCGCGAAAATTGATACGCTCGGCGGCACCTCATCCGCCTCCCTTTGGCTCTCGTCCGCGTTGCATAATTTGCGCCAGAACATCGGCAGCCGCATCCGCCAGCAATTGCAGGGAACCATTGCCGCCTTTGCCGAAGCCATGATCACCGGCGAGCGCGCCTCCATCCCCAAGGATGTTAACAGAAGCTTGCAGATATCTGGGCTCTTCCACATTCTTTCAATTTCGGGCCTGCACATGTCATTGGCCGCTGGTGGCGTGTTCTGGATAGTCAGGGCCTTGCTGGCGCTGTTCCCGTCGATTACCCAGCATTGGCCCATCAAGAAGTGGGCGGCGGCCGCCGCCCTTGTGTTTGGCTTTGCCTATATGCTGCTGGCCGGATCAGGAACTGCAACCCAACGCTCCTACATCATGCTCGCTGTAGTCTTCCTGGCGATCATCGTGGATAGACCCGCCATATCGCTCCGCAACCTGGCGCTTGCGGCCTTGCTCATTTTGATTCTGCAACCGGAGTCCGCCATTCAGGCCAGCTTCCAGATGTCTTTCATGGCGGTCATGGGACTCGCGGCATTTTTTGAATACTGGAACCGGCCCAATCAGGAGCAGGAATTCCGGATCGAAAGCCGGAAAGTCTACTACGCGCGCAAGGTCTACAAGTTCGCGCTGGCCGCAATCCTCACCACATTGATCGCCGGCAGTTTTTCTTCCATTCCCGCCGCCTATCATTTCGGCAGGTTGGCGCCTTATGGCGTCCTGGCCAATGGCTTGGCCTTTCCCGTGGTCAGCCTCGTCGTGATGCCCTTTGCGGTTCTGAGCGTTGTGCTTATGCCCTTAGGGCTTGAGGCATGGCCGCTTGCCGGTCTGGGCAAGGGATTGGAAATGGTGCTCAGCATTTCCGATCACGTGGCGGCTTTGCCCGGCGCCCAGCGCGTCATCCCCCAGGTGCCGCTGGCAAGCGCCTTTACCCTTGCGTTGGGAGCTTCAATTCTGTGCCTCGCCAGCCGCCAGGCCAAATATATGGGCGGTGCTCTTTTGGGTGTTGGTTTCGTGCTGGCGCAATTCAACGGTTTCCCTGACCTCCTGATTGAACGCACGGCGGCCAACACGGCATTTCGCGATGGCAGCGGCGAACTGGTGTTCGCCAGCAAGCACAAAGGCCGCTTTGCCGCTGAGAAATGGCTGCAAGCCAATGGCGAGGAAATCGCCTTCAAGCAGGCAGCAGCCCGCGCAGGCTGGGCCTGCGAAGCCCGCTCCTGCCGTAGTGAAATCAAAGGCAAGGTGGTCGGCTATTTTCTCGATGGAGAAGGGGTACCGCCCGATTGTACGGGCCTCGACATCATTGTCGCCGCCTATCCCCTGCGCGGGGCCTGCAAGTCCGTGCCGACGCGCATTGACCGCTTTGATGTCTGGCGCATGGGGTCCCACGCCATCGTCATCAAGGGCAGCACTACGGCCATCACAACCGCCCGTGGCTTGAGCGGAAGCAGGCCCTGGGTCGTGGTGCCGGAACCGCGCAAGAAAATCGCTTTCACCCGTTGACGCGACGTTTCGGCACATTCATGTATGCCCCGAACAGACCGGATGTGAAGGGCATGAATTCAGCAGTGAAAAAGACAAGTATCGCGGACCTTCGCCAGGAAATCGACGTTGTCGATGAAAAGCTCATCAAGCTCCTGGCTGAGCGGCAGCGCCTGGTTGAGGCGATTATTACGGTGAAACATACGGAGGGCATTCCGGCCCGTGTTCCCGCCCGTGTGGACTATGTCATTGACCGGGCCCGGGTTCTCGCCCGCGCCCACCACCTCGATCCCGCCCTGGCGGAATCAATCTGGACTGAAATGGTGGAATGGTTCGTGGCCCACGAGGAGCGCAACCTGGACATGAAGAAATAGCTAGCCGCAAATCTCTTTCAAAGCTTTCCATTGCATGTCAGACAACGGAGACTTCAGCACAACATCCGCCGGCAATGGCTTGATCCGCTCAATACGCTCCGTCGTAACCGGATGGGTGGAAAACACCGTTCCCAAATTCGAAAATGCGCTGCCTGAGGATTTGCCTTCCTCCTTCAGGATTTTCTCAAAGAAAGTTTTGAGCGCCATCGGATCAACGCGCGCCGCGCTGAGCATCCCTACCGCATAGGCGTCAGCCTCGCGCTCGGCATCGCGAGTGGATTTCAGAATGGCCGCAAGCCCCGCCAGGGAACTCGCATTGTTTCCCCCCGATGTTCCCGTGGCCACGCTGATCAGCACCTGTATCCCGGCAATGCGGATCATTTGCGCCTCCGGATGATGGTGTGCCACATGGCCAATCTCATGGGCCAGAACGCCCGCCACTTCGCCCGGATCGGACGCTTCCCGCAATAGCCCGTGCGTCAGAACGATAAAACCGCCGGGCAGGGCAAAGGCATTCATGATCGGAATGTCATAGATGCGCACCTGCAAGGGCGGCATGTCGGGAGTGCTTTCCGCAAGATTTGCCAGCATCGCAGTCAGGGCCCTGTCGCCGTCCGGAGTCTGGCAGACCTTCGCGTTCTGAACCAGCGAGGCCTCCATCTGTTCGCCCACCCGCTTGCTCCATGCATCGGGCAGCAACACCGCCAACCTCTGCGGCGCAAAATTGAGCGTCAGATAGATGAGACCCGCGAGAATTGTAAGCCCGCCGCCAATCCACAGAAACAGGCGCAGGGCGCGCTTGGGATGAAACGCGCCCTTAAGATGAGGCGCGGCAATAAGCAATTGCTGCGTGAACGCGTCATTGCGAATGCTGAGCCGTGCGCCCGCCTGGCTCTCATGGGAGAGCCTCAGCGGATGCTCCAAATGGGGTGGATCAATCGCCGTCAGGCCCGGTAGATCCCATGTCTGCGCGGGAACGCTTTCACCTGAAATGCGGAGCCCCGATGCTTCAAGGCTAACCACAACTTTGTTATCTCTGGCCGTTTCCCCATCGAAATAGACGGCCTCAATCGCCATCAGACCACACCGAGGTCAAACGCATCGGCAAGTCCCTCTCCGCTGCGGTCCAGCACCGCCTGTGATTGCGCAATCCTGTCCACATCGATGGTACCGAAAACTTCAAGGCGGTCACACATGTAACGGATGAGGCGCTGCTGCATGAAGGGCCGCCCAATGCCAAGGGTGAAAATGAGAATAAGCAGATTGACAATGACCAGCGAGATAAGGCTGCCCGCCGTGGCGTTCAATTTGAAAGAGGCGTTTCCTGCCCGCGTGTAATCGGCAAAGGTCGCGAGTTCCTTCGCTGAGTAAATCGCCCACAGCATGGGAATGACCAGGAACATCGCCAGGAAAGAGAAAACAAGAATGGCGATGACCGTGCTCGCCGTCCAGATTTGGTCCGATGTTGGCTCGGAGTCAGGTTTGAAAATGTCATCAAAAACGTTTTGCACTTCCGGTCCGAAAAGCGCCGCCACCTCCGCGCCGAACACAAAGGCAAAGACGATCAGCGCGAGGAGCGAAAGAAACCAGCACAGGGCGTAGGTGGGGTAAAGCGGCCCGGCGCGGCCTTTGAACTTGAATGCCAGATCGCCGAAGCGCATGTCGCCAATAATCTGTTCTTGCAGAACCGTATTCAGAACCGGCGTTGTCCAGCCCAGCGACATGCCGTGCGCCAGCATGGCGCCGAAAAAAGTGAGGCTGTAGATCATCGATGATCCCACCAGGGTTCCCCGGATGCCGCGCCACAGGGTACGCGAAAGCTGATAGCGCCGGGCCCGGTAGAGTGCCGCTCCCCAAAGCAGAAAGATAAGAAGGTAGAGCAGGCCATAAACGGCAAACAGGGCAGGGTGCTCGGGCCCCAGGGCAATGCTGATAAAGGTAGCAACCAAAACAAACGGCAGGACAAATAAGCCAAACACCAGCAGGGCGCCCTTGAAGAGCTCAATGCCGCGTCCGGTATATTCCAGCGGCTGGCCATTGATGTGCACGCAGCTCCAGATATGCTTTCGCACATTGGTTTTCGCCCAAAACCGGTAAAGTGTCAGGGTCACAACGTTCAATAGAAAGTTGACGATCGCGAGTCGCCCCAATCCGGCACGCGGAACGTAATCGAGGCGAATGTGTTCCCCTGCATTTCCGAGAGAATCTGCCATAGTTGCCAATCTGCCACGCTATAGTGAAATGCGAAACAACCATTTTAGGGCCTTAAATCAAGGTTAACTATCACTTGTTGCTGAAATGCCACAGGCCCTCGAATTGTAGAGTCGCCGCATTTTTGCGCCACAATGAACCTTTCATCCGCCCAAATTGCCCCGTACCGTGACAGAATTCACAGGAGCTGAGACCTGTGGAATCAGAGCTTACGGGGCTTCTGGGAAATATTGGGCGGGGTTGCTCTTGATTGCCACCATAGCGGTGATCAAGGAGTAAGGCCGCCGTTTGTTTGAGAAGGAAGGACTGAAAGCTGTGCTGCCGTTAACAAGAATAGAACAAAAACGCTGACACAGGACATCATTATGGACGCGACCGTCATTTCAAAATCCAGGCTTCCGAGCCGCCATGTAACCGTTGGACCCCAGCGCGCCCCGCACCGGTCTTACCTCTATGCCATGGGCCTGAACGAGCAGCAG
>JBBQNU010000062.1:0-15929 GCA_038330285.1 Hyphomicrobiales bacterium
CACGCCACGGTGCAGCAGTTAGCTGTTGAGGAATCCCATTCCGCCGGGGGCGTTGCAATGATTCTCGTCGGCCTTGACTTTGGGATCTATGAGGGTCATCAGCGGCACGACATGGGAAAGTTCCGCAAGGTCCTTCCATGTCAGCATAATGCCAGCCGCAGCGGCCATGGCGATGAGATGCAGCGTGTGGTTGGTGGAGCCACCAGTTGCCAGCAAGCCGACAACGCCGTTCACCACGGCCCTTTCATCATAGATGCGGCCAATGGGGGTGTAGTTGTTGCCGAGTGCGGTAATCGACAGGGCCTGCTGGGCCGAGGCCTTGGTGATTTCATCGCGGAGCGTGGTGCCGGGATTTACAAAAGTTGATCCGGGCAGATGAAGTCCCATGATTTCCATGAGCATCTGATTGGAATTGGCGGTGCCGTAGAAGGTGCAGGTGCCTGGGCCGTGATAGGATTGGGCTTCCGCTTCCAGAAGTGCTGCGCGGTCGACCTTGCCTTCGGCATAGAGCTGGCGGATTTTGGCTTTGTCATCATTGGGAAGGCCGGATGTCATGGGGCCGGCGGGAATGAACACGGCCGGCAAATGGCCGAATGACAAGGCGCCGATGATCAGGCCGGGCACGATCTTGTCGCAGACACCGAGATAGACGGCGGCATCAAACATCTGGTGGGACAGCGCCACGGCGGTTGAAAGGGCAATCACATCCCGCGAGAATAGCGAAAGTTCCATGCCGGTTTCGCCCTGGGTGACGCCATCACACATGGCGGGAACGCCGCCTGCCACCTGCGCCGTGCCGCCCGCCGCGCGGGCCGCGTCGCGGATGATTTGCGGATAATGCTCAAAGGGCTGGTGGGCGGAAAGCATGTCATTGTAGGAAGTGACGATGCCGAGGTTCGGACCGGTGCCGCTGCGCAGCTCATTCTTGTCATGGGGGCCGCAGGCAGCAAAGCCGTGGGCGAGGTTGGCGCAGCCCAATGCCTTGCGCCTGGGCTGCGAGCTCGCCGCCGCGGCTATGCGGCTGAGATAACGGCTGCGCGATGGCTTGCTGCGCTCGATTATTTTCTCTGTGACCGCAGAGACGATGGCGTGGACAGACATGGGCTTAACTCCGTCAGGGACACCAATAAAGTGTCAGAAGCTTTTTGGACCGCAGAACCGCCCGGACCGGCATGGCCTCAACCGGCCCTTCCGCAAGGGCCTGGTTTAGCACAGCGCGCTTTTCCTGTCCTTCGATGTGAAGGCAGAGAAGGCTTGCATCGAGAAGGGCTGGAAGGGTGAAGGTGAGGCGCGGCTCATCGGCGGCGGGTGCCGACATCTCCACAATGCGCTTACCAGTTTTTGGGTTGAGCGCTTCGCTTAAATTGTCGCCACTGGGGAAAAACGATGCGGTATGGCCATCGCTTCCCATGCCGAGGACAACGACATCAAGGGTGGCGATATTTTCTGCATCGGGATTTTCAAAGAGCGGAACGAACTCCGCACCCTCTGCGTTATTCTGCAGGAGGTTTTCGCGCACCAATTTCGCATTGGAACGCGGATTGGTTTCCGGCACCTGCCGCTCGTCAACCAGGGTAACCGTTATCCGGCTCCAGGGAACATCGAAGCGCGACAGGGTTTCAAAGAAAAGCTTGGGCGTCGATCCGCCCGAAACCGCAAGGCAGGCGCTGCCCTTGGCTCTCACATGGTGTTGGAGCGCATTGGCCACGTCAGTTGCAAGGGCGGATGACAGGCTGCCCCGGCTTTCAAACAACCGCTCCTTCGCGATCATGCAACTTCGCCCTCATGCCAGGTGCGGCCATCACGTTCGATGAGGGCAACGGCGGCGGTCGGGCCCCAGGTGCCTGAGGTATAGGGCTTGGGCAGTTCGGGCGATTCCTTCCAATAGTCCAGAATGGGATCAATCCATTTCCAGGCGGCGGTCACTTCATCGCGGCGCATGAACAGGGTTTGATTGCCGCGCACCACATCCATGAGCAGGCGTTCATAGGCATCGGGATTTCTAACACCGAAGGCATCGGCGAAACTCATGTCGAGGGGCACTTGGCGCAGGCGCATGCCGCCGGGGCCCGGATCCTTGATCATCAGCATGAGCTTCACGCCCTCGTCGGGCTGCAGACGAATGACCAAGGTGTTGGAGGCAATGTGACCGGCGCTTGTGCCGAAAACCGAATAGGGCACGGGCTTGAATTCAACGACGATTTCCGAAAGGCGCGACGGAAGCCGCTTGCCGGAGCGCATATAGAAGGGCACGCCGTTCCAGCGCCAGCTTCCGATCTCGGCCTTCAGCGCCACATAGGTCTCAGTTTTGGAGGTGTCGGAGCCCAGCTCTTCGAGATAGCCAGCGACTGCACCCCCGGCGGAAGCGCCCGCGCGATATTGGCCGCGCACAATCTGGCTGGCCAGATTGCCATCAGTGAGCGGCTTGAGGGATTGCAGCACCTTCAGTTTCTCGTCGCGCACGGAATCAGCTTCGATAGATGTGGGCGGCTCCATGGCAACCAGGCAGAGGAGTTGCAGCATGTGATTTTGCACCATGTCACGGAGGGCACCTGCCGTATCATAGTAACCGGCACGGCCTTCAACGCCCAGGGTTTCCGCCACGGTGATCTGCACATTATCGATATGGGCGGCGTTCCAGACCGGTTCGAACAGGGCATTGGCAAAGCGCAGCGCCATGAGGTTCTGCACGGTTTCCTTGCCGAGATAGTGATCGATGCGGTAGATCGACGGCTCCGGAAAAATACGGCCGATCTGCTCGTTCAGGGCCTTCGCCGAAGCGCCATCTTTTCCCAAGGGCTTTTCAACTACGACACGGGAATTCGGCGTCACCAGATTGTGGCTGCCGAGGCGCTCACAAATTGGCCCGAACAAATCCGGCCCTACGGCCAAGTAGAATACGCGGATGCGGTCCTCGTGGGATTTCAGGACTTTCTCAAGGTCCTTCCAGCCGGATTCGTGGCTGGCTTCGGCGGCCACGTAATCCAGGCGGTCCAGAAACCGCTTGCACATGTCGGGCTTGCGCTCGTCTTCAGAGACATGGGTTTCAATCGAAGCCAGGGCGAAGGCGCGAAACGCTTCACGGGTCATGGCGCGGCGCGACGAGCCGATAATGCGCGCCTCTAGCGGGATTTGACCCTGCACATCGCGGTGGAAAAGGGCAGGCAGGAGCTTGCGCTGGGCCAGGTCACCGGTGGCGCCAAAGACAATGAGATCGAAGACGTCGACAGGAATAGTTCGGGGGGTCATATTCTGTTAAGATTCCGGTTTTGAGGTACGCCAATCAGAAGGGCGATCTACACGCCGAATGCTACTTTTGCAATAATTCAATTCCACTGATTTATTGATTTTTTTGCCGACTCTGGCAAAGGATAGCCGGGGCACCCTAAAGGAGAGACATATGATCGTTTGTTGCGGCGAGGCGCTGATCGACATGCTGCCGCGCACATCCAAGGAGGGCGCGGCCGTTTACCAACCCCTTAACGGCGGCTCGATTTTCAATACCGCCATTGCCCTGGGACGGCTGGGGATCATCACCGGATTTTTCAGCGGACTGTCCACGGACTTTTTCGGCGAGAGCCTGGTGGCGGGCCTCAAAGCCAGCAATGTGGATTTGAAATACACCAAGATCTGGGACAAGCCTTCAACCCTTGCCTTTGTGAAACTGGACAACGGCCAGGCGCGCTATTCCTTCTTCGATGAAAATTCCGCCAGCCGGATGCTGACCACCAAAGACCTTCCAAAGCTCGCCGCTGACGTCAACGCGCTGCATTTTGGCTCCATCAGCCTTATTCCCGAGCCCGGCGCCTCGACGCTCGAAGCCTTGATGGCGCGCGAGGCCGAAAAACGCGTGATCTGCCTTGATCCCAACATCCGCGCCAATGTGATCAAGGACCGCCGGGGATATCTGGAGCGGATCAACCGCCTCATTGCCATGTGCGACATTCTGAAAATATCTGACGAAGATGTTACCTGGATTACCGGCAAGACCGATCTGGCTGTGGCCGCCCGAAAATGGCTCAATGCGGGGGCCAAGGTTGTGGTCATTACCCGGGGTGAAAACGGCGTGGAGGTTTTCACCAAGGGCCTGTCATTCAAACAGCCCTCGGTCAGCGTGAAGGTAGTGGATACGGTGGGGGCAGGAGACACATTCTCCGCCGGTTTCCTTGCCTCGCTGCAGAAGGCTGGAAAGCTCAACAAGGCGGCAGTCGCCTATCTTGACGAGACTTCACTACGGAATGCGGTGACTTATGCGGCGCGGGCTGCGGCGGTTACGGTTTCACGCGCCGGGGCCAACCCGCCCTGGCTGCATGAACTACAGAATTAGCTGCTAATAAACCCCCTATGGAATTTCCTGTTGATGCTGTCATCCCGCGTTTGAGCGAGGCCCTGACGCTTGGCTCTGCCGCTATCCTGGTCGCGGAGCCGGGAGCGGGCAAAACCACGCGGGTGCCCCTGCAGCTTTTGGGGAGTTCGTGGCTTGGCGACAAAAAAATTGTCATGCTGGAACCACGGAGGCTTGCGGCGCGGGCGGCGGCCAAGCGCATGGCGGAAACCCTTGGCCAAGAGATTGGCGCGACGGTGGGTTACACGGTCAGGCTTGACCGCAAGGTAACGGCTAAAACCCGCATTGAAGTTGTGACCGAAGGCATTCTCACGTGGCGCCTGCAACATGATCCTGAATTGAAGGATACGGGGCTCATCATTTTTGACGAGTTCCACGAACGCAGCCTGGATGGCGATCTCGGGCTCGCCCTTACCCTCGATATGCGCCAAGGCCTGCGGGAAGATTTGCGGCTTCTCATCATGTCGGCCACGCTTGATGCGGCGAAGCTTTCCCAGCATTTGCAAGGAGCGCCCGTCATTCATGCAACGGGCCGGATGTTTCCGGTGGAAACGCGCTATCTCGGCAAGACGACGCGACAGACACTTTCCGCCGACGCCTGCAAGGCCACGCAGCAGGCGCTGCTTGAAACGAAGCAAAGCATTCTGGTCTTCCTTCCCGGGGAGGCCGAAATCCGCCGCACGGAAGAGATGCTGGATGCGGCGAATCTTCCTTCCGCGGTTTTCGTGCGGCCGC
Source organism: Hyphomicrobiales bacterium (assembly GCA_038330285.1). GTDB lineage: Bacteria > Pseudomonadota > Alphaproteobacteria > Rhizobiales > Aestuariivirgaceae > Aestuariivirga. The sequence continues at coordinate 5,081 of JBBQNU010000062.1, forward strand.
TTTATGGGGCGATGGGTTTTGCCGAGCAGGATGCGGCGCTTAATCCGGCACCCGAGGGATCGCGGAAAATCGTGCTGGCCACGACCATTGCGGAAACCAGCCTCACCATTGAAGGTATTGGCACGGTGATTGACACGGGCTTTAAGCGATCCCCGCGCTTCGATCCAGCCAGCGGCATGACAAGCCTGGAAACGGTGCGGGTGAGCCTTGCTTCGGCGGATCAGCGCCGGGGCCGTGCCGGCCGTTTGGGTCCGGGAGTTTGCTACAGACTGTGGCCAGAAGCCGAAACGCGGGCCCTTGCGGCCCATGACCAGCCGGAAATTCTGGTGAGTGACTTGACGCCGCTCGTGCTTGAGCTCGCCGCCTGGGGGGTGCATGAGCCCTCCTCCCTGTCGTGGCTTGACCCACCGCCGGCTGCCGCCTTTGCGCAGGCGCAAGACCTGCTGAAGCGCTTGGAGGCCTTGGACAGGGATGGCAGGATTACTGCCATGGGTAAGGCCATGGTGAAGGTGCCGTTGCATCCGCGGCTTGCCCACATGGTGGTCAAGGGACAGGCCCTGGGCTCCGGGGAAGCGGCGGCGGACTTGGCGGCTTTCGTGTCGGAGCGCGATGGACTGGGCCGCGACGCGGGCTGCGACATCGCCTCGCGGCTAATGGCTGCGCGCGGTTCGGCCCGCTCGCGCATCCAGGCATCGGCAAAACAGATCAAGCAAATCCTCGGCGTCAAGGCTGATACAACGACGATCAGTGAAGGGGTGCTGGTTGCGCTGGCGTGGCCGGATCGCATTGCGCAGCGGCGCGGCGGCGACCGGCGATACCGTCTGTCGGGTGGTGGCGGGGCAATTCTTCCCGAGCATGAGGCGCTTGCCAAGCAGGAATGGCTTGCGGTCGCGACAACGGATGGTGCTTCGGGCGACCAGAAGATTTTTCTGGCTGCACCGCTCACGCTGCAAGATATCGAAACTCATTTTTCAAACCAGATTGAGGTCGTGGAAAATGTCGGCTGGGACTCACGTTCGCAAAATGTCGTTGCGGCGCGGGTTCGCAAACTTGGGGCGCTCATTCTTGAAGAACGCGCGCTGACAACGGCGGACCCCGAAGCGATGGCCGAGGCGATGCTCAAGGGCGTTGCCGAAATGGGTCTCATGGCTTTGCCATGGACCGATGCTGCAAACAGTTTTCGGGCTCAGGTGCAGTTTTTGAAACGCCTTTTTCCTGAAGAGGCTTGGCCCGATCTCAGCGATGAGGCGCTTGCGCAGAATCTTGATGAATGGTTGAAGCCATACCTCGCGGGCATTTCGCGCAAGAGCCATCTCGAACGGCTGGATATGCTGGCCATCCTGAAAAATCTGGTTCCTTATGACCTGCAACGGCAGATGGATGGACTAGCGCCGCGCCGCATAGAGGTGCCATCAGGCGCGCATGTCGCCATCGATTATGAAACCGAGGGCGATCCGGTTATCCGGGTGCGATTGCAGGAAATGTTCGGCCTGGCCAAAACGCCGACAATTGCCAAGGGCCGGGCCCAATTGCGCATTGAATTGCTATCGCCGGCGGGACGGCCTCTGGCTGTTACCAAGTCTCTGGAGACGTTCTGGACCAATGGTTACCCGGATGTGCGAGCCGAATTGCGGGGGCGATACCCCAAGCATTCCTGGCCGGAAGACCCGCTGTCCGCGCCACCGGCAAAACCCCGGAAACTGCGCTGATTGCAAGGCTTGACCATTGGCCATGCCAATGTCAAACACCGCGCGCAATGACTGACACCGCCCATATCCGCAATTTCTCCATTATCGCCCATATTGACCATGGCAAATCGACGCTGGCGGACCGGCTTATCCAGCTTTGCGGGGCGGTGAGCGACCGGGACATGGTGGACCAGATCCTCGATTCCATGGACCTGGAGCGGGAGCGCGGCATCACCATCAAGGCCAATACGGTGCGCCTCGACTACACCGCCAAGAACGGCGAAAAATATGTGCTGAACCTGATCGACACGCCGGGGCATGTGGACTTTGCCTATGAAGTGTCGCGCTCGCTGGCGGCCTGCGAAGGCTCGCTGCTGGTGGTGGATGCCTCGCAGGGCGTGGAAGCGCAGACGCTGGCCAATGTCTATCAGGCGATCAACAACAACCATGAAATCGTGCCGGTTCTCAACAAGGTGGATTTACCCGCCGCCGAGCCGGAACTCATCCGCCAGCAGATCGAGGATGTGATCGGCATTGATGCTTCGGAAGCGGTGCTGATTTCGGCCAAATCGGGGCTTGGTGTTCCGGATGTGCTTGAAGCCATCGTGCACCGCCTGCCGCCGCCCAAGGGCGACCGCAACAAGCCGCTGAAGGCCCTGCTGGTTGACAGCTGGTATGATTCCTATCTCGGCGTTGTGGTTCTGCTGCGCATCATTGACGGCGAGCTCAAGAAGGGCATGCGCGTCAAGATGATGGGCACGGGCGGCTCCTATCTCATTGACCGTGTCGGCGTCTCGCGCCCGAAAAAGGAAATGGTGGCCAGCCTTGGCCCCGGCGAGATTGGGTTTTTCACGGCGGCGATCAAGGAAGTGGCGGATACGCGCGTCGGCGATACTGTCACCGATGAAAAGCGGCCGACGGCGGAACCCCTGCCCGACTTCAAAGAAGCGCAAGCCGTGGTGTTCGCCGGATTTTTCCCTGTGGATGCGGCGAAGTTCGAGGACCTGCGTGAGGCCATGGGGCGGCTTCGCCTCAATGATGCGAGCTTCTCTTTCGACATGGAAACCTCGGCGGCCCTGGGTTTCGGCTTCCGCTGCGGCTTCCTGGGCCTCTTGCATCTTGAAATCACCCGCGAGCGCATCGAGCGCGAATTCAACGTGGACATCATCACCACGGCGCCAAGCGTCATCTACAAGATCAACATGCGCGACGGCACGCAGATGTCGCTGCACAATCCGGTTGATATGCCGGACGCCACGCTGATTGAATCCATCGAAGAGCCGTGGATCGAGGCCACCATCCTGGTGCCCGATGAATATCTGGGCTCCATCCTCAAGCTGTGCGAAGACCGGCGCGGGCGGCAGAAGCAGCTGACCTATGCGGGCAGCCGCGCCATGGTGATCTATGACTTGCCGCTCAACGAAGTGGTGTTTGATTTCTATGACCGGCTCAAATCCGTGAGCCGCGGCTATGCCAGCGTCGACTACAAGATGGTGGGCTATGAAAAGGGCGACCTGGTGCGCATGGGCATCCTGGTGAATGCGGAGACGGTCGACGCGCTGGCCATGGTGGTGCACCGGGCACGCGCCGAGCAGCGCGGCCGGGTGATGTGCGAAAAGCTGAAAGAGCTGATCCCCCGCCACATGTTCCAGATCCCGATCCAGGCCACCATCGGCGGTAAGATCGTGGCGCGTGAAACCCTGTCAGCCATGCGCAAGGACGTCACCGCCAAGTGCTACGGCGGCGACATCAGCCGCAAGCGCAAGCTTCTGGACAAGCAGAAGGAAGGCAAGAAGAAGATGCGGCAATTCGGCAAGGTCGAAATTCCGCAGGAAGCCTTCATCGCGGCGCTGAAGATGGACGAGAACTAGGCAAGGCCGCGCTTGCGCCTGTCCCAGTCGACAATTTTTCCTGAAACCCACCAGCAGGCAACAGCGATGGCAGCACCGGCATAACCATCGATGGCATAGTGCCAGCCCAGGTGAATGGAGCCGATGAAGATGAGGAAGGCAAACACCGACATCAGATAGCCCAGCCACTTCTTACCGGCGGAGAAGCCAAGGATTGCGAACAGCACCGAGGTTCCCACATGCATCGACGGCATTGCCGAAATGCCGTTGATCAGGCCGGTCCCCGACTCGTAATCTTTCCACAGCTCATCCATGGTGGGGATTACAAAAATCGTGTGAATTTTGGCCACATGGTGGAGCCAGTCCATCAGCGGGGCAAAGGGGTCATAAACGTCCGGCATAAGCCTTCCATAAAGGCCAGGACCCACGGATGAAAAAATCGTTCCGCATACGCTTGTGCCCACGAACCAGGTGAGAGTGAAGCCCAGCAGGAAGCGCATGCGCAGCGCGGTATCCTTGGGTCCGAAGCCCTGCCAGAACCAGCAGGTGAACATCACGAAAAACCAGATGTTATAGTTGACGTTGATCAGGAAGGTGACCCATGGCACATCCAGCAGGGGCGCCAGCCATTCATAGGGCTGCGAGCCGAAATGCAGCACCTTGTCCCAGTGCATGAAGGTTACATCCCAGGAAAAGGGAACGGCCAGGGGAATGGCCTTCTTTATGAAGGCAAAGCCCAGCATGTAGAGCGACATGAACAGGAAGGCGTGGAGGGAATTCGAGACGCGCTGGGGCGCCAGGTAATCATCACGTATTTTCAGCCACAGGCCGCCAAGGGCGCTGCCCTTGTGACCAGTCCAGTACAGCCGAATGAGTTCAGCAACAATTCCAATCAAAATCATGGCGCAGAGAAGGATCAGCACGGGAGCGGTAAATGCGGTCACCATCTTGATGTCGAAGGGAAGGCCAATCCAGATGGATTCCGCCACCGCTACGAGGAAGACAAAGGCCGCAAAAATGTAAAGCACCGCATTGGCGCGAATGCCATGAATCACCTCCACCGCAGTCTCGGAAAGTCGATTCTGCAGCGGCAATACTGATACTTCGCTCATTGCGGCGGGACCCTGTTAAAGGGGCAAACATATCAATCCGAAGGTTAAGGAGATGTTTCGGGCTGGACTATAGATTAGAATTATTCTAATTTAATTCCAGAGGTCCAATTTGAAAAGTTTCTCCGATCTGTCCGAACAGGAAATCATTGCCCTTGCCATTTCTAGCGAAGACGATGATGCGCGCGCTTATTCGGGTTTTGCCAATGCCCTGATGGAGACCTATCCGGCCTCTGCCAAGGTTTTTATGGAAATGGCGGAGGAGGAGCATCAGCACCGGCGCTGGCTGACCGACCTTTACCAGAAAAAATTCGGCGATTTCATACCGCTGATCAGGCGCAGCGAAATCAACGGATTTGTGAAGCACAAGCCGGCCTGGATGATCGGCAAACTCAACATCGAGGCGATGCGCCAGCGCGCCGAGGTCATCGAGCTGGAAAACTACCGGTTTTACAAACAGGCGGCGGCGCACAGCCAGGACCCGCAGGTCGCCAAGCTTCTCAACAAATTGGCGGAAGCCGAAAAGGGCCATGAGTCCCTGGCAGCGCGCCTTGGCGACAAACACCTCACCGCAGACGTCAAGATTGAGGAAGGCGAGACGAGGCGCCGCCTATTCCTGCTGCAAGTCATCCAGCCGGGCCTCGTGGGGCTCATGGACGGCTCGGTTTCCACGCTGGCGCCCCTGTTTGCGGCGGCCTTTGCCACGGGAGACACTTGGGCAACTTTCCTCGTCGGAGTGGCAGCCTCGGTGGGGGCCGGCATTTCCATGGGCCTGGCCGAGGGCCTTTCGGACGATGGCAAGCTGACGGGCCGCGGTCATCCCACCATCCGGGGCCTGGCTGCCGGCATCATGACCGCGGTGGGCGGCCTTGGCCACACGCTGCCCTATCTCATCAGCGATTTCAAAACCGCCACGGGCCTGGCCATCATCATCGTGTTCATCGAACTCTGGGCCATTTCATGGATCCGCTACAAATACATGGACACGCCATTCCTGAAAGCGGCATTCCAGATCGCGGTTGGCGGCTTCCTGGTGTTCCTCACCGGCATGTTCATCGGCAGCGCGTGAGTCCGCACGCGTTGCTCTAGCATGGCAATTATCAGGGGTCCCCGCCGCCCCTATCACCTAAAGCTGTTAAAGCTTTGGCCATAGGTCCACTCGGTTCTGAGCTGGTGGTTTGCTTCCTCGACAAGAACCTGGGCGTCAATCCCTATTTCTCCCATGGCATAGGCTGCATCCACTGCGGCCTCGATTGCCTCAGCCTGGGTGGCATAGGGACCATAGTGCTTGTCCTTGAAGCTAATCTTCCATTCATTGTTGTGAAGTACAATAAAGTACTGTTCCGCGGCCATGTGGACTCCGTCACAATCCGTGAAGAACTCCTTGTATAGGGTTTGTCAGTATGAGTCGAATAGAGATAACTTATCCACCAGGATTGCTCCCCAAGGCGGCGGACCCCGAAACCGCGCAAGTCATCGTCTGCCCACCGCCCCATCACGAGGGGCCCGCTCAAACGGGAGCGTTGGCAGGCAAATTGTCCAGACGCGCAGAACTCCAATAGTCCCCCGAAGCCTATTGCGCCTGAAAGGACTGGTTCCATTCCTTCAGCAACCGGGCCTTCTTGTGCCGGTCGGTTACGGCCAGGAGTGCGGGCCCCAGGGGGATCGGGCGATAGATGCCTGATTGCAGGTCAGGTTCAGCGGCGTCAACGCCTTCCGGAGCTGCTTGCCCATAGGCAAAAAAGAAAGATTTCTCAGCCGCCATCTGCTGGCCGCGCAGCGACAGGAGATAATCCAGAAACTTCCTGCCGGCCTGCGGATTGGCGGCATGGGCCGGCACAAAGGCAGCCCGGCTGAGGACAAGGGTATAATCACGCGGCAGGACAATTCCTATGGGGGCGCCTGCCTTGAAGCGGCCATAGGCGTAGGAGCCCAGGAGATTATAGCCGATGAGAATTTTGCCGCTCTCAATGTCACGCAAGAGCTCGCCGGTGCAACAGTAAAGCCCGGCATGGGCGCGGCCAAACCCTTCCATCATCCGCCCGAAGGCGCTCGATTGCTGCGCATCGAAAAAACCAAACAGGTAACCAATGCCGGAGCGCGCGATATCGTAGGTGCCGATGCGCGTGTCGTATGCCGCTGCCTTGTTCCGCAGGAGATCAACCATTTGGTCACGCGAGCGCGGCACATCGGCGGGCGGGACAAGATTGCGGTTATAGACAATGACCGCTGGTTCGAAAGAAAACCCGAACACTTCATCGTGCCAGTTTGCGAAAGATGGAGCGCGGGCTGTCTCGGGCGAGATGTGCGGCTGGGCGCAACCATCATTTGCCAGCTTCACCATATGATCAGCTGACGAAGAAAAAACCAGATCGGCAACGGCAGCACCCCTGGCGCAGGCCTCCTGCATCATGCCGTAGAGATCATTGGTCAGGCTGTCGACATAGGTGACGGACAGCGTGGGCTCCAGCTCCTGAAAGTCCCGGATGAGCGGTTCTATGGCTTCAATGTCGCCGGAGCCTTCAATTCTGAGGTGCCCTGCTCCGGTACCCGGAGCCCTAAACTCATAACTCGTCCCAGCCATGGCAGGCAGGGAAAGCAGCATGAGGAGGCAGGCAAAAATTCCGCGCATCATGATGAAACACCGTTGGTCCGGAGGAAAATCATCCGCACGAGAAACATGTCATTGTCCCCATGTGCGAACGCAAGCTGCGCCCCGTGATTCTTGGCAACATCGGCAGCAATCGCCAGACCCAGCCCGGAGCCCACGCCTTCAGCCGAAGCGCGAAAGAAACGTCTGGTCACATCGGGCCATTGCTGGGCCGGAATGCCCGGTCCATCATCGCCAATCGCCAAAACCACGTGAGACTCCTTAACCTCGATGCCGATTGTGATCTTGGTTTTTGCGCCATGATGTACGGCGTTCTCGATGATATTGCGAATGGCTTCGCGCAGGCTGATGGGATCACCTTCAATGAAAACCGGCGCGGGCCCGGCATTCATTTCGACCGAGATGTCGCGGTCCATGGCGGCGGGGATGGCATCAGCCACGGCCTGATGGGCGAGTTCCACCAGATCTATCGGCGAGGCGGTGATGCTTTGGGCGCGGTGGCTTACCATGGCGTGGCTGAGAAGCTGGCTGACCAAGCGGCCAATCTGCGCGGTGCGGGCGACAACGCGCGTCAGATGGTGCTTGCGTTTGGCCGGAACGGTTTCGCGTTTCAGCAGCTCTACCTGGGCGGTCAGGGCGGTAATCGGCGTCCTGATCTGGTGGGCCGCATCGGCGATCATGCTCTGCAAGCTGTCCATCCGCTCGGAAAGGCGCTCCATGAAATGATTGATGGATTGGGTGAGGCCCTCAATTTCGACGGGCGCGCGAATGTCGAGCGGGGTAAGATCGTTGGGATCGCGCGAGCCCAAGGCCAGTTCGATGCGGTGCAGCGGACGAAGGGCGTAGCGGGTGGCCAGCACGACACCCACCAAGGCGATGACACTCATAATCCCCACGAGCGCCATGGCGCGCAGCGTCAATTCGCGCGCCAGCGCGTTGCGAGCGTCACGCGTCTGGGCCACGAGAATTGTCGCCCATCCGGTAGCTGCCGGATCTGACACATACTGCGAGATAGCGGCGATGCGCACGGGATAACCTTTGAATATCGCGTCCCAAACTTTTGGGCTCGATCCCGTCCTTAACAGGTTCTGCGGCACCTGAAGATCGTCATAGCCGGTGAGAGATGCGCCGTCGGGCCCGACCACCCGGTAATAGACCCTTTCCTGCCGCGAAACCGAGAGTGTTTCGAAGGCCGAGACCGGAATATCCGTGGTAATGGCCTGGTCTTCGACGCGAATGGTTTCTCCGATTTGCGAAGCGGCACCCAGGAGCAGGCGGTCATAGGCATCGTCGGCTGCGGTGTGGGCATAATTATAGGCGGCATAGGCCAGGATTCCGGCGCCCAGCAAAAGCCCCAGAGAAATTGCCGTGGTGAGCCGCCAAAACAGGGATGGCGTTTTACCCGCCATGGGCCACGGCCTGGTAGCCGATGCCGCGCAAGGTGCGGATTTCCATTTGGGCCGGCTGAAGTTTGCGCCGGAGCCTTGCCACGTAAAGCTCGATGGCGTTCTGGCCCGCGTCCTCTTCGAAGCCGTAAAGCTGTTCAAGCAATTCAACCTTGTTGAAGACTTTCTGGGGCCGCGACATGAGAATTTCAAGAAGGGCGATTTCGCGCCGCGTCAGTTCGGCGCGGCGGCCGGCGACAGTGGCGCTGCGCGAGACCTGATCGAGAATGACGTCACCCAACTGCAATTGCGCCGTTGCAGTGCCGCCGGAGCGCCGGAGAAGGGCTCTTACCCGCGCCTCAAGTTCACGAAAATCAAATGGCTTCACCAGGTAATCATCTGCACCATGGTCAAGGGCGCTGACCCGGTCATCAACCTGGGACCTTGCGGTGAGCACCAGAACCGGCGCGGTAACTTTTTCCGCCCGCATGCCATCGAGCACGGCAAAGCCATCTTTCCCCGGCAGCATGACATCAAGCACGACAAGGTCATAGCGCTGGACCTTGAGGGCGTCTTCGGCACCAGTCCCGGTTTTCTGCCAATCGACGGCATAGCCCAGCCGCTCAAGGCAGGCGACAATGGCCTCGCCCACGTCCTGGGTATCTTCTACGACCAGTATGCGCATGGCGCTCCCGATGACAGCTAAATGACAGCTTTGAAGTATATGGATGGTCCAAACACCTGCCAAGGGCAAGGTCAGGCCGCAAAAGACGGCTGTTCAACAGATTAACACTGTAATGGGAGACTATCATGAAAAGACGCACAATTTTTGCTAGCCTTTTGGCCCTGGCGCTGACGGCTGGCTATGCCGCTCCGGCATTGGCCGTTGACAATCTGCGGATCATTGCCCCGGCAAAGCCCGGCGGCGGCTGGGACCAGACGGCGCGCTCGCTTTCGGAAGTGATGGCGGGCCTGGGGGCCAAGGGCGGCACGGTTGAGAATGTTCCCGGCGCCGGCGGTGCCGTCGGGCTCGCCCAACTGGTTGACCAGGAGAAGGGCAACGGCAATGTCATGATGGTCAACGGCCTTGTCATGCTGGGAGCGCTGCTCACCAACAAGTCGGCGGTCACCCTTGACATGACGACACCCATTGCGCGCCTGACGGGCGAGTATGAAGTCATCGTCGTTCCTGCCGCTTCGGAGCTCAAGACTGTGGCCGATCTCGTGGCAAAACTGAAAGCTGAACCGGGGGCGGTGGCTTTTGGCGGCGGATCCGCCGGTGGCACCGATCACATTCTCGCAGGCCTTGTCGCCAAGGCAGCGGGTGCAGATGTGTCGAAACTGAATTATGTGCCCTTCTCCGGCGGCGGCGAAGCGCTTGCTGCCGTCATGGGCGGCCACGTGGTGGCCGGCATCAGCGGCTACGGCGAATGGGCCGGCCAGATCAAGTCCGGCGAACTTCGCGCCCTGGCCATTTCGGCACCTGAACGCCAGCCTGGCATCGATATCGCGACCCTGAAGGAACAAGGCGTTGATGTCGAGCTTGCCAACTGGCGCGCCATCGTCGCTCCTCCGGGGCTTGATGACGCCCAGAAGAAGGCGCTGCTCGACGCCGTTGACGCAGCGGTCAAGAGTGATGCCTGGAAAAAGCTTCTGGTGGAAAAGAACTGGACAGACCTCTACCTTCCGGGTGATGATTTCGGCAAGCTGGTTGCTGCTGAAAATGTCCGCACAACGGAAATTCTCAAGGGCATCGGCCTCGTTCAATAACGAGAGGCCATGAACACTAAGCAAACACGATCAGGGGCCGGTCTTGCGATCGGCCTTGGCCTTATTGCCATCGCATCGGTCATTGGTTTTGAAACCATGCAGATGCAGGTGCCGCCGAGCTATGCCCGGGTCGGCCCGCAGATTTTCCCCTATATCATTGCCATCGGCATGGCGATCACCGGCGCGCACATCGCGTGGAAAAGCTATCGCGGCGAAGAGGAAGTTGCCGCGATGGAGGACGCCGGGCCGACGGACTGGAAAAGCGTTGCCATCATCGCCGCGGGCCTCATTGCCCACATGAATTTGCTGAAGCCTTTGGGGTTTGTGCCGGCGGGGCTTATTCTGTTCTGGAGCGTGGCGTTTGCCTTTGGCAGCAGGCGCTATGGGCGGGACATAATTGTGGGGTTGCTGCTCGCGCTTTTTGCGTATGCCGGAT
>JBBQNU010000063.1:0-15725 GCA_038330285.1 Hyphomicrobiales bacterium
TTCAGCGCTGGAATAGGTGGCCGTTGCGCCAATGGAAATATGCGGGCCTTCGTCGGTAATTTTATCCAGCCCCTTGGTCCGGCCGATATGGATAATTCTCGGCAGGGTTCGAAACTGCTTGGTAACCCACAGCCCCACGTCCGTGGCACCCGCGACAATCGTGGCATCAGGATGGTCTGCGTAAAGCCTGGTGAGTGCCTCCTCATGGTAAGGTGCTGCAAAGAAAGTACTGGTATCGCCCATAAAAATATCTGCGGCGTCATTCAACGCTGCCAATTGAACTGCGGTCGCCTTGGCCGCTGCTACCCAGGCATCGGCCGGCTTACCCGTGCAGGATTTCACCGCCGCATCCACTATCGGGCGGTAGCCCGTGCAGCGGCAGAGATTGCCCGCGATATGATCAACAATTTCCTGCCGCGTCGGCTTCTTGCCCGCATGATAAAGCGTGAACAGGGACATGACAAAACCCGGCGTGCAGAAGCCGCATTGCGAGGCGTGATTGTCGACAAAGGCCTTCTGCACGGGATGCAGTTTTCCACCGATGGCCAGATCATCAACCGTGACGAGTTCCTTGCCATCAATCTGGCCGAGCAAAAGAATGCAGGCATTGACCGGTTCATAGACCACGCGGCCCTCTTCAAGTGAACCCAGCGCTACGGTGCAGGCGCCGCAATCGCCTTCGTTGCACCCCTCCTTGGTGCCCTTGGACTTTTCCTCAAGGCGCAGATAATCCAGCAGCGTGCGCGTGGGCGGGATGGAGGTGAGTTCCACCACCTGTCCCCGGCGCAAAAAGCGGATTGTCTGGCGCGCCTTCATGTCCCTAGCTTCCCCTGTAAGTTGAATAGCCATAGGGCGAGAGCAGCAAGGGCAAATGATAATGCTGCGAAGAATTGGCAATGCCGAAACGGATGGGGATCACGTCAAGAAAGGCGGGCTCGTCGAGCTTCACGCCGCTCGCTTGGAAGTAGGCGCCCGCATGAAACCGGAGCTCATAGGTGCCGGTCTTGAAATCGTCGCCTTCGAGAATAGGCCCCTCAACCCGGCCATCCCGGTTGGTGCTGACCGTCTTGATAAGCTCCGGCTTTGCGGCAAGTAACCACAATTCTATCTTCAGCCCGGCGGCGGGCTTGCCTGTACTCGTATCGAGTACGTGCGTCGTAAGACGGCCCATCCGTTTCCCCATAAAATTCTATTGAAATCCGCTCTTTGTGGCGGATTTAGATTTTTTAACAGATTCTGTCTGTTCTAAAAGACATAAAAAAAGCACATCAACAATAACTATTTTCGCACATCAAAAATTTGCGGAAGCTTCTTTTTGGCAAGATCAAGAAACGCTCCCGCCGCGGTTTTCCGGTCAAGGCCCGGGCGATGGACAAGGGTGACCCGGCTGGGCGGCAGCTTGCGGTCAGAAAGGGGGATGAAAACCAGGCTTTTTTCGGCGACGTCCCGTTCAATGCCGAAGAGCGTTTGAAAGGCGATACACCCGCCATCCCGCGCCAGGGCCGCCATAAGACGCAATGAATTGCATTCAAACAGGCGGTCCTGCCGCACCGTTCGCGCGCCCAGGGCCCGGTCCAGGATGTGGCGGATGCTGAGTTCGCGCGCCGGCCAGGCGACCGGATATTCCAGGCATTGCGCCAAAGTCAGGGATTTTGACTTGGCGAGTGGATGGGACGGCGCCATGGTCGCGCCCAAGGCAATGCTGCGCTCGAACTCGACGGTCAAACCGTCAACAGCCGATGGATTGAAGGCCACCCCCACATCGGCTTCCCGTTCGCGCACCAATTCCATCACCGTGTCGGAACCGGCAACCGTTATGGACGCCTGCACCCCGGGGAATTTCCGCGAGAAGGCGATCAGCAAGTCCGGCAGAAACGAGATCGAAAGGCTTTCAACCACAGCGATATTCACCCGACCGCGCGTAATGCCCTTCAAACGGGCCAGCAAATCAATGGTGCCTTCATGGGTCTGGTTCGCCGCCTGCAGGCCCCGCAGCAGCTCAACCCCCGCTTCCGTCAGGGCAAGACTGCGCGTATGTCGTTCAAACAGGGCAATCCCCAATTGCGCTTCAAGAAGCCCGACTTGCCGGCTGATGGCCGAGGCCGCCACATTGAGCTGGCGCGACGCGGCCCGCACCGAACCAAGCGTCGCCACCGCAACAAAATGACGGTAGCCCGTGGCAAGATGTGAATCCGATAAAAGCACAGCAGACAACATTGCGGCCACTGTTCTTGCCCTGTCAACCCAGCCATGTCCGAAGGCCCTAGGATTTACCCGCGCGCAATAGTAGGTATCTCGGCTATGAACAAATCCATTAAACTCGCCGCCGATATCGGCGGTACCTTCACCGATATTGTCCTCGAAGCCGGCACCAGGCGCTGGAGCGGCAAGGTTCTGACCACGACGCAGGCCCCCGAATTGGGCGTCATCGAAGGCATCGGCCTTGTCTTGGAACAGTCCGGAATAAAACCCGTCGACATCGGCGTGTTCATTCACGGCACGACGCTTGCCACCAACGCTTTGATCGAGCGAAAGGGTGCCAAGACCGCTTTCATCACCACCAAGGGCTTCCGCGATATTCTTGAGCAAGGCTATGAAAAGCGCTTCGACCATTATGATCTGATGATTGATCGCTCGGTGCCTCTCGTGCCGAGGACTTTGCGCTTCACCGTTGAAGAGCGCCTGTCCGCCGATGGCGATGCTCTGGTGCCGCTCGATGAATCCGCCTTGCAAGGTCTGGCCCAGCAATTGCGCGACGAAAATGTAAAGGCCGTGGCCATCGGCTTCCTCCATGCCTACGCCTATGATGGACATGAGCGCCGGGTGCGCGAAATCCTTTCCGCCGCCTTGCCCAAGGATGTGACCATCTGCATTTCCAGCGAAGTGGCCCCGGAAATCCGTGAATTCGAGCGCTTTTCGACGGTTGTTGCCAACGCCTATGTGCGCCCGCTCATGGCAGGCTACCTGCATCGCCTCCGTGACCAGTTGCGCGGCATGAAAATGGATTGCCCGCTGTTCCTGATGATGTCCGGCGGTGGCCTCACCACCCTGGAAACCGCCGCGCGCTTTCCCATTCGCCTGGTTGAATCAGGCCCGGCGGGCGGCGCCATTCTTGCTTCCGAAATTGCCGCCGAATGCGCCCTCCCGGAAGTCGTCTCCTTTGACATGGGCGGCACCACCGCCAAGATTTGCCTGCTCACCAATGGCGAGCCCGAGCGCGCCCGCAAGTTTGAAATCGCCCGCACCTACCGCGACATGAAGGGCTCCGGAATTCCGGTGCGCATTCCCGTGATTGAAATGGTGGAAATCGGCGCTGGCGGCGGTTCCATCGCCCGCGTCGATAAATTGAACCGTATCACCGTGGGGCCGGACAGCGCCGGCTCGACCCCCGGCCCCGTGTGCTATGGCCGCGGCGGCACCGAACCCGCCGTCACCGATGCCAACCTGGCACTGGGCAAAATCGATCCCGCCTATTTCGCCGGCGGCAAGATCAAGCTTGATGAGGCCAGCGCCAAAACGGCGTTGCAGAAAGCCATTGGCAACCCGCTGGGCCTCAAGGATTTCTGGCCGGCGGCAGGCGTCACTGAAATCGTCGAAGAAAACATGGCCAATGCGGCGCGCGTCCATGCCATTGAGCGCGGCCGCGACATCGCCGCCTGCACCATGATTGCTTTCGGCGGCGGCGCTCCGCTGCATGCCTGCCGGCTTGCCGAAAAAGTCGGCGTGAAAACCATCCTCGTGCCCATGGGTGCGGGCGTCGGCTCGGCCATCGGTTTCCTCCGCGCCCCCATCGCCTATGAGGTGACGCGCAGTGCCGCGGTTTCGCTCGATGCCTTCAACGCGAAGTCCGTGAACGCCCTGCTGCACCACATGACAAAAGACGCCCGCGCGGTGGTTGAGCCCGCTCTGGGAAAAACAAAAGCCACGGTGCAAATCATTGCTGACTGCCGCTATGTGGGCCAAGGCCATGAAATCCGCGTCACGGTTCCCGTCAAGACACTGAGTGATGCCGATGGTAAAAAGCTCAAGGCGGCATTCGAGGCCCAGTATGAACAGGTCTATGGCCTTCGCATTCCCAATCAGGAGGCGGAAGCCATCACCTGGTCGGTCACGGTTTCATCAATTGCCACAAAACCAAAACGGGCCGCTAAAACTTTCGCCAAATCTACACCGAAACCAAGAAGCAAGCGCCTGATCTATGATCCCGCCTTGGGCAAGCAAGTCACGGTGCCCGTCTATTGGCGCTTCGACATGAAGCCCGGTGCAACATTCAAAGGCCCTGCAATTATCGCCGAGGATGAGACCTCGACAATTGTCGGAGCTAATTTCAAAGCGAAGATCAACAGCCTGGGCTACATCATTCTGGAGACAGTAAAGTGATTTCCAACTCTACAACCCTCATGCTGAGGTGCGAGCTCCGCGAATGCGGAGCGAGCCTCGAAGCATCAGCCACAGATTCCGTCGGCAAAAACCCTTCGAGGTCCGGCTGCGCCGGACACCTCAGGGTGAGGAGTGAAAAAAGATGAGCAAATCCGCCCTCGATGCCATCCGCACCCAGGTCATGTGGAACCGCCTGATTGCCGTTGTGGAAGAGCAGGCCCAATCGCTGCTGCGCTCGGCCTTCGGCACCATCACCCGCGAGGCCGGCGACTTGTCAGCCGGTGTCTATAACGCCGAGGGCCACATGATCGCCCAGGCCATGACCGGAACTCCGGGCCACGTGAACACCATGGCCACCGCCGTGGGGCATTTCTTCAAGCACTACCCGCAATCCACCATGAAGCCCGGCGATGTCTATGTGACCAACGACCCCTGGCTCGGCACCGGCCATTTGTTTGACTACGTGATGATGACGCCGGTGTTCCTCGGCAAAAAGCTGGTGGCATTTTTCGCCAGCACCTGCCACGTCATTGACGTGGGCGGCGTCGGCATGTCGGCCAAGGCCAATTCCTCCTTCGAGGAAGGCACCCTCATTCCCCATTTGAAAATGCGCAAAGAGGGCAAGATTAACGAGGAGCTGCTCGCGGTGATCCTCGCCAATTCGCGCAACCCCGTCGAAGTGCGCGGCGATCTTCTCTCGCTGGTAAGCGCCAATGATACGGGCGCGCGCCGCCTCATCGAGATGATGACCGAGTTCAAACTCACTAGCCTGGAGCCGCTGGCAAATCATATTCTCACCACCTCGGAAAAGGGCGCACGCGACGCCATCAAGACAATGCCCGAAGGCGAATGGTCCTACGAAATGCCGCTGGATGGCTATGAGGGGCCGATCACCATCAAGTCGAAACTTACGATCAAGAACGGCAGGATAACCATTGATTTTACCGGCTCCTCCGCCGCGTCCATCTTCGGCATCAACAGCCCCCGGACTTATACCCACGCCTATTCCGTCTTCGGCCTCAAGGCGGTGATCGCCCCCCATGTGCCTAACAACATTGGTTCGCTCTCGTGCTTTGATCTCATCACCGAAGCGGGCACCTGCGTTGATCCCATCCGGCCCTCGCCCGTCACGGCGCGCCATGTCACCGGCCAGATGCTGGCCGATGCCGTATTCGGCTGCCTGGCGCAAGCCCTGCCCGGTAAGGTGCAAGCCGAAAGCGCCGGCTCCATCTGGATTCTCGGATTGAACAGCGCCCATGGCCGCGTGCCCGCCCATGAAACGGCGAAAGCAAAAGAGTTCGGCGTGATCAGCATCGCGCTCGGCGGCATCGGCGGCAGGCCGGGCAAGGATGGCCTGGCTACCACCGCTTTCCCCTCCGGCATCGGCGCCATTCCGATCGAAGTCACCGAAAACCAGTGCCCGCTCTATTTCAAACGCAAGGAATATCTGACGGACAGCGCCGGGGCCGGCAAATGGCGCGGCGGCCTTTCGCAAACCATCGAAATCGCCAACCGCGAAAAAGCCCCCTTCACCATTTCCGCCGCAACTTTTGACCGCATCAAAAACCCGGCGAGGGGGCGCGATGGCGGAGGCCCCGGTGTGAAAGGTGTGGCGCGGCTGGGCTCGGGCAAGGCGATCCCCGACAAGGGCATCCACGTCATCCCGGCGGGCGACAGCCTGGTCGTCGAACTCCCTGGCGGCGGCGGGTTCGGAGACCCCAAATCGCGGACGCGGGCTTTGGTCGAGGCCGATGTAAAAGCCGGACTCGTGAGCCCGGAATCGGCGAAAAAGGATTACTTGCTGGACGCCCAAGGAACTACCTTCACTGACTCTTAACCCGCTTTCAGCAGACTCGCCCCATGACCTTGCCTCCAAAAAAATCGTGGCACGATGACCTGCCGTTTCCAAAACACTGGCTGGCCTATCTCGCCCTCAAAATCATTGTGCTGACGCTTGCGATTTACCTGGTGCTCCGTCTCAGCGGAGTACTCTAGGGACTCTGCAGCGTTTCGAGAAAATCGATCAGGGCCGCAATGCGGCGCTGAACCGTGCCCTCATCGCCTTCGGCGCCGCCCAGGTCTTCCTCGGCTTCCATCTTGAACCACACGCCCCACACCGGCATTTCGCGGTCGCCATGGTTCTTCAAAATCTCGCGCCCGTCGATGATCGCCTGCAATCTCTCCCGGGGAAACACTCCGCCATTGCGTTCGGAAAGCCCTGTGAGATCGGGGGCGGGTCCGCTCAGGCCAAATGTTTTCGGTCCATCTCCTTGCCCGCCCTCGCCATGGCAGTTTGAACAATAGAGCCGGAAGTCGTGTTCGCCAGTATCATCCTGGCTAAAACCCTGTGAGGGCAGGACAGCCGACAGAACAACTGCCATTGCGGTTGCGCGAAAGAAAGGCGGAATGCGCGTCATGAACCTGCCTGTCAATGTTGCTGGATGCTTTCGAGATAATCCACAAGCGCGGTAATCCGTTCGCGCACGACTTTTTCGGTTTTCGGTCCCGCCCCATCCGAATCTGCCTCGAACTTGAACCAGTCGCCCCACACCGGCATGTCCCGTTCGCCATGAACGCTCACCTGGGCCCGGCCATCAATCACCTCAATGGCGCGCTGGCGCGGGAATATCCCTCCATTCCTCAATGCCATCTGTGTGAGGTCTACGGCACTGATGGTGAGGAACTCGGCAACGGTGCCATCGCCCTTGCCACCTACACCATGGCATGCGGCGCAATAATTCATGAAATCCCCGCGCCCAAGCTCCGCCGGCACCGTGGAATCGGAGCGAGCCGCAGGCAGGCCTGCCAGCACCAGGAGAGCAACAGCGCCTATCAACGACCGTTTAGACATCATAAATCACCTCATCAAAACTAAAGGCTCACACGCCCGTGTGGGCGTGTCATTGATCTGGGTCAACCTGCATGGCGGAAAGCCCACATGGCCACAGTGGTGACCAACAGTTTCGACGCCTAAAAGTTCCATGCGCGGAAGTCAATTTAAGTTGAATTGTTCCGCCTCTATCCTCCCTTTAGGTTTCTCCCAGGCGGAAACCAAAGGAGAAAAACATGCGGAAACTAAATATCCTGGCCCTCGTCGTGCCCGTGGCACTCACCCTCACCATGGCACCTTCAGCCTTCTCCCAAGATACAAAAATGGGTTTCTTCGTCACCAGCGCCGGTTCCGGCAAGGGCGCTGATCTTGGCGGCCTTGACGGTGCCGACAAGCATTGCCAGGCCCTTGCTGAAGCAGCTGGTTCCACCGGGCAAACCTGGCGCGCCTATCTCTCGACGCAGGGCGATGGCGCGGTGGACGCCAAGGACCGTATCGGCGCCGGCCCCTGCTGGGCCAATGCCAAGGGCGAGGTGATCGCCAAGGACGTGGCGGAACTTCACGGCACCAACAATCTCACCAAGGCCACCGCCCTTACTGAAAAAGTCGAAGTGGTGAATGGCCGTGGCGACACGCCCAACATGCATGACATTCTCACCGGCACTCAAGCAGACGGGACAGCCTTCGCTGCGGGGGATGACCGCACCTGTGGCAACTGGACCTTGAGCGGGGCCGAAGGGGCCGTGATGGTGGGCCATAGCGACCGTACCGGCCTGGATGACTCGGCTCCCGCCAAGTCATGGAACACCTCGCACCCCTCGCGCGGCGGCTGCAGCCAGGATGCCCTCAAAGGTACCGGCGGCAATGGCTTTTTCTACTGTTTTGCCGCGAATTGATTGATTGAGGCGGAGGCGGAGCATCCTCCGGCCCGCTTCCTTTCGCCCTGCTAAATTCTCCCCCTCCCATCTTGCAACGCCCGGATTTACGGTTACAGTGAGGAACAATAGTTTCCGTTCGTGAATAATTCGGGGAGAATGAGATGCCTTTGAGTTGGAGATTTTCGGTTCTTGCGGACCGCCACCGCGCTTTGGGTTCAAAGCTTGAAGACTGGTCCGGCATGGGCACGGCCTGGACCTATGACAAGGACATTTACGCCGAGCACATCGCGGTGCGCACCAAGGCGGGGCTCATGGATGTCTCCGGCCTCAAGAAGGTCCATCTTGTAGGCCCGCACGCCATCAATGTGCTGGAATACATCACCACCCGCGACATGACGAAAATCTATCCCGGCCGCTCGGTCTATGCCTGCATGCTGAATGACCGCGGGCATTTCACCGATGACTGCATCGTCTACCGCACCGGCCCCAATTCCTGGATGCTGGTCCATGGCTCCGGCTCGGGCCACGAGGAAGTGGTGAAGCAGTCGCTCGGCCGCAATGTGGCTGTGCTGTTTGACGACGACCTCCATGACCTTTCGCTGCAGGGTCCGCTGGCCGTGGATTTTCTCGCCGAGCATGTGCCCGGCATCCGCGACCTGAAGTATTTCCACCACATGCAGACCACGCTCTTTGGTGCGCCCGCCATGATCTCGCGCACTGGCTACACTGGCGAGCGCGGCTATGAACTTTTTGTGCGCGGCCAGGATGCGCCCAAGATATGGGACACAATCTTGGCGGAAGGCAAGTCCATGGGGATCATCCCCGTGTGCTTCAGCGTGCTCGACATGCTGCGCGTGGAAAGTTACCTGCTGTTCTACCCTTACGACAATTCGCAGATGTATCCCTTCGCCAATGAGCAGCCCGGCGATTCACTTTGGGAATTGGGCCTCGACTTCACCGTGAGCCCCGGCAAGACCGGTTTCCGTGGCGCCGAGGAACACGCCCGGCTGAAAGGCAAGGAACGCTTCAAGATATTCGGCCTTCTCATTGAAGCCGATGGCCCGGCGGACCTGGGCGACGAGGTCTATGCCGATGGCAAGAAGGTGGGCGTCATCACCTGCCCCTGCTATTCCAAGCTCACCAAGAAGTCCATGGCGATCATGCGCGTTGAGGTGGCCTGTGCCAAGCAGGGCACCAAGCTGGAAGTGCGCGGCAAGAACCTGAAAGCCAAGGCCATCGCCCACACCATCAGCTTCGATGACCCTGAGAAGAAGAAGCGGAACGCGGTTGGCTGATGCTCGTTGTCGGAAAAAAGAATCTTTCCCTTCTCCCCAGCGGGGAGAAGGAGGGGCCCACGCGGCACGCGTGGGAGGATGAGGGGGATTTGGTGATGCAATTGCAAAACCTGATCCCCCTCACCCTCCCATTGCCAAGGCAATGGGCCCCGCCCTCTCCCCGCTGGGGCGAGGGAAAATTAGGGCAGAGGATGGCG
Organism: Hyphomicrobiales bacterium; assembly: GCA_038330285.1. Lineage (GTDB taxonomy): Bacteria > Pseudomonadota > Alphaproteobacteria > Rhizobiales > Aestuariivirgaceae > Aestuariivirga. The sequence continues at coordinate 9,581 of JBBQNU010000063.1, forward strand.
AGACTCTGATGCTTGTTGTCGGAATTAAGAGCCGCCCGGTTTACAAGGGGCTGATGATTGATATTCACAGCGCGCGCCATCTCTTTGCCCTTGAGGGTGAAGGGGCCGAGGCCTTGCTGGACCAGATCAAATCCTTAGGCCACGGCTTTCTCGAGAAAGCGGAAATTCTTTACGTCGGCCCCGACAACCACGCGGGCAAGCTGCGGGATTTGAAGTCCTTTGATTTCTGGACCGCGCCCACCATTCCGGTTCTGCTCAACCGCCTCAAGGCCTCATTGCAGGCGGCGCGCATGGGAACCCGGCTTTATCTCTCCGGCACGGAAGGCTTCATCGGCCAGGCAATGCAGGTGGCGCTTGACCTTGGCATTGATTTCAACTCCATCCGCACCGAACACCGGGGCTCCACCGCACGGCGCGTGCAATGCGTCCATTGCAAGGGCATTACCGACAACGTCACGACCTCGCCCTTTACCTGTTCGCACTGCGGTTTGCCGCTGCTGGTGCGCGATCATTATTCCAGGCGCCTTGGCGCTTTTCAGGGCGTAAACATTGACGCGGAAGACCCGGGCTCGGCGCCTAAGCCGGAAGTGCTGTTCCCATGAGCATCAATACCGACATGACCGTGCGAGTGGCAGCGATCACGCAAGTGGCCGAAAAGGTGAAACGTTTCCGCCTGGAACGCGTCGATGGCGAGGAGATGCCGATCTTCTCAGGCGGCTCCCACGTTGTGGTGGCCATGCGCGATGGCGACATTCTCCGGCGCAACACCTATTCGCTGATGTCATCGCCCCGGGACACCAGCGCCTACGAACTCTCCATTCTGCGCGTCGAAAATTCCCGCGGCGGCTCTGCTTTCCTGCATGAGAAACTGAAGGTGGGCGATACGCTGGTGATCTCCCAGCCCGTCAATCTCTTTCCCTTCGACGTGCGCGGCCGCAAGCACCTGTTCATGGCCGGCGGCATCGGCATTACCCCTTTCATGGCCATGATGGACCAGATGACCCGCGAGGACCGCGCGTTTGAGCTGCACTACGCGGTGCGCAACCGGAAACACGGGGCCTACTGGAAGGACCTGTCGGAACGCTACGGCGCCCACCGGGTAAAAATCTATTGCGACGAGGAGAAGCTTTTCATTCCTGTCGATAGCGTATTGAAGGCCCAGTCCCTTGGCACCCATCTTTATGTCTGCGGCCCCGAAGGCATGATCAACGGTATTCTGACCAAGGCGCGGCAACTGGGCTGGCCCGAACAGAACCTCCATTCCGAGCGCTTCCTGGCGCCGCCGCCCGGCAAGCCTTTCCGCGCCGTGCTGAAAAAATCGAAAAAAACCATCGAAGTGCATTCGCACCAGAGTATTCTCGAAGCGGTCGAAGCGGCCGGTATTGACGCGCCGTTTCTCTGCCGAGGGGGCGCTTGCGGCCAGTGCGAAACCAATGTCATCTCCTGCGATGGCACGCTGGAACATAACGACCACTACCTTGAGCCCGAAGACAAGGCCTCAGGCCGCAAGATCATGATTTGTGTATCACGGCTGAAAGGCCAGGAAATTGTGCTGGATCTCTAGGAGAACGCCATGAACATCGAATTCAGACAGGAAACCTTCCGCGACGACTTCACCTTCCGGAACAGCCCAGCGGCAATCCGGCGCTTTCCCTTCCCCTTCAATGAAGACAGCTACATGTATTCGGTGAACATGGAGCCCCATGTGAAAGGCGCGCCCGGCTCGGCCTTCGAAAGCCTCATCGATGTGGATGAACATTATATTTCCGAGATGAAGGACCGCGCCGCGGTTCTGAAGGAAGACCCACTGCGCTGCCAGGCGCTGCCCCACATGATGACCTCCCAGTGGGACACGCTCGAACTCCTGATGGAGCAGCAGGCGGCGGGCTATCCCGAACATTTCTCGCTCACCAAGGACGGAGATAACTGGCACTGGATCAACAGGCCGCTGGGCATTGACCAGAAATTTGTCTTCGGTGACGTCTCAACCCTGCCCTGCGAGCCAATGGAATACATCACGCGCCAGGCACAAGGTGATTTCTGCATCGTCGACCAGCGCGACAATAACCTGTGGATGGACGCCGGCATTGCCACCACGCAAGCCGACTGGTCGCTGGATTTCGACATTGGCATGAACTTCATGGAATGGCACGGGCCCGTGCCCCTCGCCCATCAGCTCGGCGTGTTCGAACGCGCCCTGAAATTTTTGCTCAACCTGCAACAGGGCAAGCCGGTGCGCCGCCTCAACTGGACTATGACGATTAACCCGCGCCTCGACACCAGCCCGGAAAACTATCCGAAATGGGGCCCGGACCGCACCACCGTGACGCCGGAGAATGTCGGCAACAAGGTTCACCTGCGCTGCGAACTGCAAAGCCTGTGGCGCCTGCCGCGCTCCAACGCCATCCTCTTCGTCATCCGCTGCTATCTCATCAAGATGGAGGAAGTGGCAACCGTGCCGAAATGGGCCAGGCGCCTGCCCCGTGTGCTGCGCTCGCTGCCGCCGGAGCTTGTCGACTACAAGGGCCTCACCCGCTACCGCCAGACCACCATTGACTGGCTTTCAAAATTCGATGACGGAGCGCCCACCAGCCCCGGCATTTTCCCAGACTGACAATAAGAGGAAACTTCATGACACGTGTTGCAGTTATTGGCGCTGGCCCTTCAGGTCTTGCAGCGCTCCGCGCCTTCCAGTCCGCCGCAAAGAAAAAAGCGAAAATTCCGGAAATTGTCTGCTTTGAAAAGCAGGATGATTGGGGCGGCCTGTGGAATTACACCTGGCGCACCGGACTCGATGAACACGGCGAGCCCGTGCATGGCTCCATGTACCGCTACCTCTGGTCCAATGGCCCGAAGGAATGCCTGGAATTCGCCGACTACACCTTCGAAGAGCATTTCGGCAAGCCGATTGCCTCCTATCCGCCGCGCGCCGTGCTGTGGGATTATATCAAGGGCCGCGTCGAAAAGGCCAAGGTGCGGAAATGGGTGCGCTTCAATTCGCCGGTGCGCATGGTCGAATGGGACAAGAAGAAAAAGAAATTCTACATCACCGTCCATGACCGGGTGAAGGACAAGATGTATACCGAGGAGTTCGATCATGTGATCTGCTCCTCCGGCCACTTCTCCACCCCGCAGGTGCCTTTCTTCGAAGGCATCGCCACCTTCAATGGCCGCGTCATGCACGCCCATGATTTCCGAGATGCGCTGGAGTTTAAGGGCAAGGATATCTTGATCGTTGGCCGCAGCTATTCGGCGGAAGATATCGGCTCGCAATGCTGGAAATATGGCGCGCGTTCCGTCACCGCCACCTACCGCAGCAAGCCCATGGGCTTCAAATGGCCCGCGAATTTCGAGGAACGCCCGCTACTGCAAAAGCTGGTGAACAAGACGGCCCATTTCAAGGATGGCTCCACCAAGGAAGTGGACGCCATCATCCTCTGCACCGGCTATCAGCACCACTTCCCCTTCATGGCGGAAGACCTGCGCCTGAAAACCACCAACCGCCTGTGGCCACTTGGCCTCTACAAAGGCGTGGTCTGGGAGGAAAACCCAAGGCTCCACTACCTCGGCATGCAGGACCAGTTCTACACCTTCAACATGTTCGACGCGCAAGCCTGGTTTGCCCGCGACGTGATCCTCGGCCGCATCAAGCTGCCCAAGCTTGACGCCATGAAGAAACATTCCAAGGCCTGGCGCAAGCGCGAGGAGAAGCTTGAGAACGCCGAGCAGATGATCTGGTTTTAGGGTGATTATGTGCAGGAACTGATCGACGTTACCGACTATCCGAGCTTTGACGTGGAAAGCGTGAACAAGACTTTCCTCGAATGGGAGCACGACAAGATGCACGACATCATGGCCTATCGCAACAAGTCCTACCGCTCGCTGATGACCGGCACCATGTCACCCGCCCACCACACGCCGTGGAAGGATGAGCTCGACGATTCCATGGAAGCCTATTTGAAGAGCAGGTAAAGATCATGGCCCACAGTTTTGTCAGCAAGCTTACTGGTTCCTTCTCGGAAGGTGCGGCGGAAAATCCCACCGTCGCCATGGTCGAGGCGGCCTACCGGCACCACGGCCTTGATTGCCGCTATATCAACTGCGAGGTGCCGCCGGAAAAACTTGGAGATGCGGTGAAAGGCGCCCGGGCCATGGGCTGGGCCGGGTTCAACCTCTCCATTCCCCACAAGGTAAGCGTCATCCCCCATCTCGACGGGCTGGGCGAATCCGCCGCCGTCATGGGCGCCGTGAACTGTGCCGTGGCGCGCGGCGGAAAGCTGATCGGCGAAAACACCGACGGCAAGGGCTTTCTCCAGTCGCTGCGCGATCTCATCAATCCCGCCGGAAAAACCATTGTCATGTTTGGCGCGGGCGGCGCAGCCCGCGCCATCGGCGTGGAACTGGCGCTCGCCGGGGCAAAGCACATCACGATCGTAAACCGCGATCCCAAACGCGGGCAAACCCTGGTTGATCTTCTCAACGGCAAGACAAAAGTGAAAGCCGAACTCGCCGTCTGGAAAGGAACCTATGCAATCCCCGCGGCCGCCGACATCGTGATCAACGCAACGTCCATTGGCCTCTACCCCGATGTGAATGCGCGGCTTGATATCGCGCTGGAGAGCCTCCGCAAGGGATTGGTGGTGGCCGACGTCATCCCCAATCCTCCCCGCACCAACCTGATCAGGGATGCTGAAGCCCGCGGCTGCAAAACCCTCGACGGCCTCGGCATGCTGGTGAACCAGGGCGTGATCGGTGTCAAATACTGGACCGGCGTCGACGTCGACCCAACCGTCATGAAACGCAAACTCGAGGAAATATTTTCGGCCTAGCCCCGCGGCCTCAGCTTTTCCGGGTCGTAGTGGGCGAATTTTACGATATGGCCGGGAAGGCGCTTCTGCATGCCGTCGAGCTTGCCGATCTCGATCCCGGTTCCAAGCTCGCTGTGCAACACGTCAACCCGCGCCAGCGCGATATTCTTGCTGAGAATCGGCGAACGCGTCGAACTCGTGACCATGCCAATTTTTGAGCGGCCCACATAAACACTGTCGCCATGGCCCACCGCTTCGTTGGACTCGATGTCGAGGCCCACCAGCTTGTGGCGTGGATGCTCCTTGCGCTGGATGAGCGCCTGCTTGCCGATGAAATTATCGGTCTTGGATTTAAGCGGCACCGCAAAGCCGATGCCCGCTTCAAAGGGATCGGTCTCCGAAGTGAACTCGTAATTTGCAAAGATCAGCCCCGCCTCGATCCGCACCATATCCAGCGCCTCAAGTCCCATGGGCTTCAGGCCATATTTCTGGCCCGCCTCCCACACCGCATCAAACACGGCGAGCGCATCCTTGGGATGGCAGAAAATTTCATAGCCCAACTCACCCGTATAGCCCGTACGCGAGACAACAATTGGCGGTCCTTCAAAATGCCCGATGCGGGCCACGGCAAAACGGAACCACTCCAGTTCGCCAATGGCAGGCTGGGCCGGCGAGGTCCAGATAATTTCCTTCAGCAGGTCGCGGCTCTTCGGTCCTTGCACTGCGATATTGTGAAGCTGATCCGTCGACGAGCGCACCCAGGCCTTGTAGCCCATCTTCTCTGCCTGTTGCCGCAGCCATTGGCCGCTGAACTCATCCCCGCCGATCCAGCGGAAATTATTCTGGCCAAGACGGAACACCGTGCCGTCATCAATCATGCCGCCGTTTTCGTAGCACATGGCAGTATAAACCACCTGCCCCACCGACAGCTTGCGGATGTCGCGCGTTACGCAATACTGCAGCAGCGCTTCCGCATCAGGCCCCGTCACTTCAAATTTTCGGAGCGGCGACAAGTCTGTGACTGTCACATTCTCGCGGCAAGCCCAATACTCCTCGACCGGCCCCTCATTGTTGAAACGCTGTGGCAACCAGTAGCCCCGGTACTCCGTGGTGTTGCGGGTCAAGGCCGAGAACCGCGGATGAAAAGCGGTTTCCTTGGTAAGTTGGGCGTCTGCGTCGGGAGTCATGCGGGTTACCACTGCTCTTGAGAATTTCTGTTTGGCGGCATAGGTGCGGATGTGAATGTCGGTGGGATCCCAGCCATTGGCCGCATCGATATCGTCGGGACAGGACGACGACACGCAGACGAGGTCGGTGAGCGCCCGCATCAGCACATA
>JBBQNU010000064.1:0-15690 GCA_038330285.1 Hyphomicrobiales bacterium
TTGTCCACCGCCGCCGCATTTGCCGCATGGGGGTCTTCGGGAAAAAGCCGGCTGGCAATCGGCGTAAGCAGCCAGTTGAAGCGCTCGACCGGCGCATCCACCTTGATGTTCCCCAGAACTCGGTCAATGCGCGGTCCCAACTGCTCATTGAGCGTCGGCACGAATTTATGGGCCCAGGGAATGCTGCGCCCGACCGAAGACACGATCCGTCCGGAACTGGAATAGGCGTTGGACGCCGCGGTGATCTGGTCCTGCCCGTCGACCTGTTGCAGGAGTATGAAATCTTCTTCGAGGAATTGGCTGATCGCGGCCAATGGCTCAAGCCCCGGATTGTCGAGCCCGTGGGCGGTGCCGTCCACCCGGTCGACAAGGCGCCCGTCCGCCATGCTGAACACATCGGCATGGTGTTGCAGCAAATAGGCAACTACGCGGTTGCAGAGTTCAATCTGGCCCGGCAACGAATCTGGCGTCGTACGGTAAAAGGGCAGGGGATTGGCCTTGAGCCGCGCCCGCTTTTCCCGCAGGAAAGCACCGTGGTCTGGGCCGATGGCCAGCCATTGCGTTGGCTCCATGGGCCGCGTGCCGATCTGGAATAAGGCCCCGGACGATAGATAGGGCCGGTGCAGGGGAAGGGCGTGGCTAACCGGCAAACGATCATTCATTCCTATACCATCCGTCTAAAATGTATTGAGTCAGTTTGAATTTTGATCCTCATAAGACCAACTCAGCCAACCCGATTGCTCCCATTGATTTAGTATGTTCACAACGTCCGGCACCCGGACGGCTCGGGAGACTTCAAGTACTGCTTCATTAGGTGGGGTGATTTGCACTACCCCCTTTAAGCCCAGTATGCCCGATAAGTGCGACACTCGTTCGGAGTTGATGTGCGGGCGGAACGTTATCAGGAACTTTGTCACTTAGATGACCAAATCAATAATCATATTCGCTAACCGAGAAACATCACGCAGGCGTCAATCCATCTTTATCATAGGACTTATATACGGATACGCCCGGCAGATTTCTATAAAAGTGAAATCTCAATCAGACCCACTACCATCAGCCCCAGGTCCGTTCCAGAACGCTCAGCCAGTTTTCATGGGCGATTTTGGCGATCAGCTTTTCGCCGTATTGCCGTTCGCGGAGCGCCTCTATCAGGTTGGGCAGGCCCGCAGCATCCTTGATGCCCTCCGGAATGCGTGCACCATCGAAATCCGAACCCAAAGCCACACAGTTTTCACCCGCTACCTTCAGCATGTGATCGAGGTGGCGCACCATGATTTCCAAGGGCGTGTCCGTGCTCCAGCGCCCGTCTTCGCGCAGGAAGCCGCTGGCGAAATTGAGGCCCACCATGCCGCCGCTGTCCCTGATGGCCTTGAGCTGATCATTGCTGAGATTGCGCGAGGAGGGGCAAATGGCGTGGGCATTGGAATGCGTCGCCACCAATGGAGCCTTGCTCAGCTTGGCCGCATCCCAAAAACCTTTCTCATTTAAATGAGATAAATCAATGAGTACGCGCCGTTCATTGCAGTAGGAGATGAGGTTCTTTCCCGCCGCGGTCAGCCCGTCGCCCGTGTCGCCCGTGGAGGGAAAGCGGAACGGCACGCCCTGTCCGAAAATATTGGAGCGACTCCATACCGGGCCAATCGAGCGCAAGCCGCTTGCATAGAGAACATCAAGCGTCTTGAAATCCGGATCGATCGCCTCGGCCCCTTCGATATGGAAGATCGCGGCCATAATGCCATTCGCCAGACATTCGCGGATTTCGCCAACCGTCCGGCAAACCTTGAATTTCCCCTGGGACTCCCGCTCGATGCGGAAGAGCAGGGCCGCCATTTCCATGGTCTTGCGCAAGGCGGTGGGCTGGGCGATCTGGCCCGACAGCGGCGGGTTCACCTCTTCATCGTGATCCGGCAGGTCCTCCCCGTCCGTGGGCGCGAAAATGGCAAAGAAACCGCCGGCAAAACCGCCTGTCTTCATGCGCGGCATGTCGAGATGGCCCAGGCCATCGCCTTGCAGGAAATCAGCCACGGGATCGCCGCCCGTCTTCACCCAAAGACGCAGCAGCACATCATTGTGGCCATCAAAAACCGGAACAGTCGTCATGCGTCCCCACGTCCCAAAACAGTTTCAGCCAAATGCACCCAATAGCTGATGCCATATGGGATAGCTGCGTCATTAAAATCGAATGCCGGATGATGGCAGAAGGCCGAGTCGCCGTTACCCATGAGGATCATGGCGCCGGGCCTTGCTTCGAGCATGAAGGAAAAGTCTTCAGCGCCCATATCCGGCGGGTAGTTGTCATCGACACTCTTTTCTCCGGCCACATCCCGTGCAGCGGCAGCCGCTACACCCGTTTCGCGTGCGTGATTGAATGTCACCGGATAAGGCAAGACCTGCTCATCCGAGATAACCGCTTCGCCGCCCAGCGCCGCAGCAACACCTTCGGCGGTGCGCCGCAAATTGGCCATGGCCAGCTCGCGCAATTCACGCTTCAGCGAACGGACCGTCCCCACCAGCTTGGCGCTTTGCGGGATGACATTGTGCACTTCGCCCGCGTTGAACTGCGTCACCGAAACTACAACGGATTCAAGGGGATCCGCATTGCGTGAGGCAATTCCCTGCAGGGCGCTAATGATCTGGGAACCGATAAAAATCGGGTCAATTGTCAAGTGCGGCAGGGCTGCGTGCCCGCCTTTGCCGCGGATTGTAATGGAGAAAACATCCATGGCCGCCATCAGCGCGCCGGAGCGAAGGGCGAACTGCCCAACCGGAAGTCCCGGCCAATTGTGCAGGCCATAGACGGAATGAATGTTGAACCGCTCCATCAGCCTGTCTTTTACCATTTCATGGCCGCCAGCCCCGCCTTCTTCCGCCGGCTGGAAAATGACAGCCACCTGGCCGCGGAAATTCCGCGTCTCGCAGAGATGGCGCGCCGCGCCGAGCAGCATGGCCATGTGCCCGTCATGCCCGCAGGCATGCATGCGGCCCGGAATTTTTGAAGCATAGGCAAGGCCCGTTGCCTCGGTGATTGGCAGGGCGTCCATGTCGGAACGCAAGCCCACCACCGGGCCTTTGCCATGGCGGCCCGTGATCACGCCAACAACACCCGTGCGGCCAATACCTGTCACCACCTCGTCGCAACCAAACGACTTCAGCCTTTCCGCCACAAAGGCCGATGTCTTGTGGGTGTCGAACAAGAGTTCGGGCATCATGTGCAATTCGTGCCGCCACGCCGCTATTTCGGGCTGCAGTTCAACGGCACGATTAAGCAAAGGCATCGGTGTCTTTATGCCTTGGCGTGCATCTCTTCGACGTGTTCCCAGTTCACCAGGCTATCGACAAAGGCCTCCAGATATTTCTGCCGCGCGTTGCGGTAATCGATGTAGTAGCTGTGCTCCCACACATCGCAACCCAGGATGGGCTTTGCGCCGTGCATCAAGGGGTTTTCGCCATTGGGGGTTTTGGTGATGGCAAGCTTGCCGTCCTTCACCGCGATCCAGCACCAGCCGGAACCGAACTGCGTCATGCCGGCCTGGACAAAATCCGTGCGCATCTTGTCATAGCCGCCGAGATCGGAATCGATGGCCTTGGCGAGCGCTGCCGGCAGCTTCTTGCCGCCGCCATTGGGCTTCATCCATTTCCAGAAATGAATGTGGTTGTAATGCTGGCCCACATTGTTAACGAGGCCTGCTGTCTTGTCGGCAAAGGCTTTCTTGCAGATCTCTTCAATCGAGAGCGATGCAAGCGGCGAATCCTTCAGCAGATTGTTGCCGTTGGTCACATAGGCCATGTGGTGCTTGTCATGGTGGAACTCGAGGGTTTCATTCGACATGAATGGGCCAAGTGCATCATAGGCATAAGGCAGGGCAGGGAGTTCGAGGGCCATGTTTTTCTCCATTGATTGATGGGTCTTTCTAGTCGTTAAGTCTTGAATAGGCAAGAAATCTGGCTAGGCTCCGGGCAGAGGTGACCCATGCCGAAACCAGCCATCATAAGTTTCAACGCCAATGCCGAAATGGAGCAATGGCCGGATTTTCCTGAAAGCGATATCGCCTCCGGCTCCCGGGCCCAGCGCGGCCATGCCTGGTTTGAAGACAAGGCCATTGGCCTGAGCGCGGGGATTTGGGAAGCCGAAGCCAATATCAGCCATTGGATGAATTATCCCGTCACGGAATTCATGCTGGTGCTCGAGGGCGAAGTGGTCATCGTCGAGGAAACGGGCGAAACCCGCATTGGTTCCGGCGAAAGCTTCATAATTCCCAAGGGCCTGCGCTGCCGCTGGACGCAAGCCGGCAAGGTGAAAAAGTTCTTTGTGATTTTTGACGATAGCTCGGGCGCGGCAAGTCAAGGCCCGCTGAAGGTTATCAAGCTGGACCCGAAGGTGAAACTGCAGCCCTCAACCCCGCCATCCGCCGATATCTTGCATTCGGCGGTGCCGGTGCAAAACGCCCATGAGTATTTCGAGGATGCAACGGGCCAGTTCACCGTGGGGCTTTGGGATACAACCGGCTACCACCGCAAACTCCTCGACTTCAACCGATATGAACTGATGCATTTGCTGGAAGGCTCAGTGACCTTCACTGATGACAAGGGCCGGAGTCAAACCTTCAAGGCCGGCGACACCTTCTTCGTGCCGCTCAGCATGCCAAATTCCTGGAAATCCGAAGGCTACCTGCGGAAAATTTACTGCATCTTCCAGCCGAGGTGACTCTCCCCCCACCAATTTTGTCATTCCGGCGAAAGCCGGAATCCCATTGACGTTAGAAAGATTCCGGCTTTCGCCGGAATGACGGTGAGGTTAAGTAAGCCGCTTCTCCATGAAAATGCTGAACGGGTCATCGCTTGGGTAATCCCCAAACGCCGAACAATCCTGATAGCCCAGCGCCCGGTAAAGCCCCAGCGCTTCCGGCTGCGAAATGCCCGTCTCGAGCCGTGAAATGCGGCGGCCTTCGGCCAGCATTTCCGCCTCGATATGCGCCATGATCTTGCGCCCCAGGCCAAGCCCGCGGGATTTTGGATGTACATAGACGCGCTTTACTTCCGCATAGTCATCATGAATCCAGAAGCCGCCGCAACCCAAGATCACCCCGTCCACCGCCACCGAATAGAACCGCATTTCCGGCTGCGACATCTCTTCAAGGTCAAGCTGGTAATTGCTTTCCGCCGGGTAGAGCATGTTCTGGTAGGCGTCGAGTTCCTCAATCAGTTGCCGCACCGGGCCTGCCCGCGGATCGACTTTCTGAATGACGATCTCAACCATCACTGAAACGCCTGTATTCCCGTCTGCGCCCGGCCCAGAATGAGCGCGTGCACGTCATGGGTGCCCTCATAGGTGTTCACCGTCTCAAGATTCACCATGTGGCGGATCACGTGATATTCGTCGGAAATGCCGTTGCCGCCATGCATGTCGCGCGCCATGCGGGCGATGTCGAGCGCCTTGCCGCAATTGTTGCGCTTCATCAGCGAAATGGCGGGAGGTGCTGCAACGCCGCGCTCCAGGGCGCGGCCCAAAGCCAGCGCGCCATGCGTACCCAGCGCAATTTCCGTCTGCATGTCGGCGAGTTTTTTCTGGATGAGCTGGTTGGCGGCCAGCGGCTTGCCGAACTGCTTGCGGTCCAGCGTGTATTGCCGCGCCCGGTGCCAGCAATCTTCCGCCGCACCCATAACACCCCAGGCAATGCCGTAACGCGCCTTGTTCAGGCAGCCGAAGGGACCGGCAAGTCCTTGCGCCTTTGGCAGCAGCGCCTCTTCCGGCAACTCGACATTCTCCAGAACGATTTCACCCGTCACCGAAGCACGCAAGCTGACCTTGCCTTCGATGGTGGGCGTTGAAAAGCCCTTCGTGCCCCTGTCAACCAGAAAGCCGCGAATGCCTTCGTCATCAAGCTTGCCCCACACCACCGCAACGTCGGCGATAGGCGAATTGGTGATCCACATCTTGGAGCCGTTCAGCACAAAGCCGCCTTGTACCCGCTTGGCCCGGGTTTTCATCCCCCCGGGATCAGAGCCCGCATCGGGTTCGGTCAGGCCAAAGCAACCCACGATCTCGCCCGTGGCCAACCGCGGCAGATATTTCTTGCATTGCGCCTCGCTGCCATAAGCTTCGATGGGATGCATCACCAGGGAGTTTTGCACGCTCATGGCCGAGCGGTAACCGGAATCGACGCGCTCAACTTCCCGCGCCACCAGCCCATAGGCCACATAGCCGAGGCCCGAGCCGCCATATTTTTCGGACGTCATGACGCCCAGAAAGCCCATCTCGCCCAGTTCATTCATGATGGCACGGTCAAATTTCTCGTCGCGGAAGGCCTGCTTCACCCGGGGTGCCAGCTTGTCATTGCAGAAGGCCCGCGCCGCATCCCGGATCATGCGCTCGTCTTCTGTGAGCTGGCTTTCCAGATCGAGCGGGTCTTCCCAGTTGAATTCAGCAGGCATTATTCGGAAACTCCAGGTTGCTTCCCCTTAAGAACCCGTTTCAGGCAAAATTGTCAAATCATTGGATTTCTTTGTGGATGCTTTCATTCAGGTCTTATCAAGGATAGATCATCACCCCTTAGAAATGCGTAATACTTCGGGCGCGTAATAGTATTTGGGGTGAGTACCAGGTAGTTCTTTCAGAATTCCAGCGCCGACCAGCTTCTCCAAAATCATTTGCGCTCCACGATATGTAACACCAAATTTTTCTTGCGTTCTCGGAACGGTCAAAAACGGGGATTCAAATAATTGATCAACAACTTGCATAAGTTTGGCTGATCTACCCGCGGCTGCCGCAGTCTTTCGATACTGAGTCTGAAGCAGGACGAGTTGATCGATCGTCACGATCGCTGCTTTGCAAGTCTCAACAATTGCATTTAGGAAGAATGTGATCCAGTTTTCCCACTCTGAGTATGCAGATACGCGAAACATTTTTTCAATGTATTCTTCCTTGTGTTGCTCGAAGTAGGGGCTGAGATACAGTAGTGGCAGGTCGAGCAAACCTGATTGCAATGCCATGAGAGTGATAAGCATTCTGCCTATTCGTCCATTTCCATCTGCAAATGGATGCGTTGTTTCAAACTGATAGTGGACTAGCGCGAGATCAACTAGCTTGTCTGCGGGTTCATCAACTGGACGATTTATGTATTTTTCAAGTTCATCCATACATATTTGGGTTTGTTCGGGTGATGGAGGAACAAAGCGGGCGGTTTCTATTTGTTTTGTGCCTCCAATCCAGTTCTGGTGTACTTTGTATTCACCCGGACGTTTGTTCGCGCCGCGACCATCACTCAGGCCTGATAGCAATTGGCGATGAGCTTCCTTTATCAATCTATGTGAAATTGGAAGCTCTTTTAGTTTTTGAGTGGCGCGTCGAAGTGCGACTCCGTAGTTTGAAGTTTCGCGTGCGTCTTCGCTACTATTTTTTGCTATACCCTCTTCCTCCAACACCAAATCGTCAATGTTGGTGTGAGTTCCTTCCATTGCAGAAGACGTCAACGCTTCTCGGCGTTGCAATGGAACTATGAATATGTAGGGATTTGGGGTCCTTCTTGAGGCCCCTTTTAGTTCGCCAATTTGTTGCATTGCTTTTGCAAGCGGCTTGGCGAGAAGGCTATAGTCAAGTTTTGGGGGTAGCGGCGCTGGCACAAATGTCCAATGCCCTTCCAAGTTGCGAACGGTTTTGCCTGCTGGCGTATTTTTGAAAGCTTCAATGTCCATCGTCGTAGCAAACTATAACTTAGAAAATTAAGTTATACAAAGTAATATAAAAAGTATAGTTAATTTCGATTAATCATACAAAACTACCACTTACGGATTAATCCCGAGACTGCCTTGAACTCCGGCGTCCCCGCCTTGCTCAGCAGCTCAAACACCGCCATTTCCGTGTTGATCACTTCGATCCCCGATTGCCCCATGCGGGTGAGCGCCAGCGCTACCGAAGCCTCCGCCCGCGAGGACACCGCATCGGCCACCACAAACACACCGAACCCGGCCTGGGCCAGGTCGATCGCCGTCTGCGCCACGCAGACATGGGCCTCGATCCCGGCAATGATCACCTGCGGGCGGCCGCCGTCATGGTGCGCGGTGAAGTGACGGCGCAAGCCGTCATCGCGCCAGCAGGAGAACGACGTTTTCTCGAACACCGGCGCATTGCCGATCTCTTGACTCAAAATCTCAACCGTATGGCCCAAGCCCTTGGGATACTGCTCGGAAACCGCAACCGGCACATCCAGCGCCTTCGCCGCTTTCAGCAGGATTTTCGAGCGTTCGACCACGCCATTCCCCACCGCCATCAAGGGCAGAAGCCGTTCCTGGATGTCGACGACAAGCAACGAGGATTTGGTGGCATCGAGGAGCATTACTATTTCCGGAGCAGCGCAGTTTTCAGAAGTTCACGGGCCTTATCTTTCTCAGACTTGAGCGGTTCTCTTTTGAGTTGAGTTTTGAGGCCCGCGTAAAGGAGTTTTACAATATCACCTGGGGAAGGTTTTCCATCTTCAACTATTTTAGAAACCTTGGCTAACTTGGCAGGGTCAGCCCGAAGTTTGGTCAATGCTTCATTTACGGCCAAAGCTGCAAGCTTTTGGATATCAAGTGTTTCAGTTTCCGCTTTAGGAATTGCGGCTTTCATTTCGGCAACAGGTTTAGCCGCCTCCCTAATTTGATCATCAATAAAGGTCATAAAGCTTTTGACCTCAGACTTGCTCCAAACTCTTACGGTATCTGCTTCATCTTGAAGTGAAATTGACTGGCTCCCTCTTTGTGACACACCATCAATCCCCAACAGATGAACACGAACACCGTGATTCTGCGCAATTTGAACCGCAATGCGAATGTCCTCGTCGCCGGCCAGGAGAACCGCATCGGTGATCGCTTTGTTGCGGGCAAGCTCCGTTAAGTCAGTGACGATAAGGGAGTCTACACCTTTCTGCTGCCCAGCAGAGTTGAGCTGGCCCAGTCGCAATTTCACATTGTCAACCTGAGCAAACTTGGTTTGTTCCGCCGATTGGCCCGTTGCAGGCGCTCCATCGTACCAATAAATACGAAGCAATTCTTTCTCGTCCGAAACCGCACGCGCGAATTTCGTTAACAATGAAACAATTGCCTTGGCTTCTATGTTAATTTTAATGCGAGGTTTCTTGGCTTCCGAACCGCTGATCAACAATGAACCTTGGGCGTAGACATATCCTGCATCCACAAATACGGCGACTCGCATGTCAGCTCCTCATGTGATGAACGCGCTCAGGCTTAACGGAATTAGGTAAGCCCCGCCACCTTCATCCCGAAGGCATACACAAATGCAACCTCCTTCAACCTGTCAAACCGCCCCGAAGCGCCGCCGTGGCCGGCGCCCATGTTGGTCTTGAACAACAGCAGATTGCGGTCGGTCTTGAGCTCGCGCAGCCGCGCCACCCATTTTGCCGGTTCCCAATAGGTGACGCGCGGATCGGTCAAGCCGCCCACCGCCAGAATGTTGGGATAAGCCTTGGCCTCAACCCGGTCGTAAGGCGAATAGGCGGCAATCGCCTCGTAAGCCATCTTGTCCTTGATCGGATTTCCCCATTCCGGCCATTCCGGCGGGGTGAGCGGCAGCGTGTCGTCAAGCATGGTGGAGAGCACATCAACGAAAGGCACCTCCGCCACGATGCCCCTGAACAGCTCCGGCGCCATGTTGGAAATGGCGCCCATCAGCATGCCGCCGGCACTTCCGCCTTGCGCCACGATATTGCCCTTGGCCGTGAAGCCAGCCTTGATCAGGTATTCGGCACAAGAAATGAAATCGCGGAAGGTATTGCTCTTGAGCTCCAGCTTGCCCGTCTTGTACCAGCGCCGCCCCTTTTCCTCACCGCCACGGATATGGGCGATGGCATAGATAAAGCCGCGGTCGACCAGCGACAGGATATTGGTGTTGAAGCTTGCCGGAATGCTGATGCCATAGGAGCCATAGCCGTAAAGCCAGAGCGGGGCGGTTCCATCAAGCGGCGTTGATTTCCGGTAAAGCAGCGTCACCGGAATGAGCTCGCCGTCATGGGCCGGTGCCAAAATCCGCCGCGTCACGTAGTTCGAAGGCTCATGCCCGCTCGGCACTTCCTGCGTCTTGCGCAAGATACGTGTGCGGTCCCGCATGTTGTAGTCGTAGACCTGCGATGGCGTGGTCATTGAGGAATAGGAAAAACGCAGGATATCCGTGTCGAATTCCCGCATCTCGCCAAAGCCCAGCGAATAGGCCTCCTCATCAAAGGCAATGCTGTGCTCCTCGCCCGATGCCATGTCGCGCACCACAATGCGCGGCAGCGCGTTCTCGCGCTCCATGCGGATAAGCCAGTTCTTGAGAACGATGCTGCCGACGATCAGGCAGCCCTCCCGGTGCGGAATGAGGTCGGTCCAGTTTTCCGGACGCGGATCGGCCACCGGTGCGGTCACGATTTTGTAGTCTTCGGCGCCGTCCGCATTGGTCTTGATGACGAACTGGTCGTTCCAGTGCTCAAGGTCATATTCCAGCCCAGCCTTGCGCGCCGCGATCAGCTTCGGCGCATCCAGCGGCCGCGCCGCGTCGATGATCCAGTTCTCGCTCGTATCATGGTCATGGCTGCTGATCACAATGAAGCGTTCCGAATTGGTCTTGCCAACGCCGGAAAAGAGCCCGGTGTCTTTTTCTTCGTAAACCAGACGGTCCTCCGCCTGCGGCTGGCCGAGAATATGGTGGTAGGTTTTCAGGGGCCGGTGGTTTTCATCCTGCACCGTGTAGAAATAGCTCTTGCCGTCGGCGGCCCAGGTGGCTTCACCCGCCGTATTCTGCAAGACATCCGCATGGTCCGCACCCGTTGCCAAGTCGCGCACCCGCAACTCGTAAAACTCCGAGCCCTTGTTGTCGAAGCTCCACGCGGCGAGGGAATGGTCCGGCGAGACCGCAACGCCGCCAAAGCGGAAATATTCGCTTCCCTTGCTCAGTTCATTGCCATCCAGCAGAAGCTGTTCCGGCCCGGTCATATCCCGAAGCTTGCGGGCAAAGCGCGGCTGCTGCCCGCCCGTGATGTAGGACGAGTAATAGGAATAGGCCCCGTCGGGGGCGGGAACCGAGGAGTCATCCTCCTTGATGCGGCCTTTCATTTCGGCAAACAGGGTGTCCTGCAAACCCGTCGTGTCAGCCATCACCGTTTCATGATAGGCGTTCTCGCCTTCCAGCACGGCGCGGATGTCCTGCGGCAGAAGCGATGGATCATGCATCACCTCCTGCCAGTTGTCGGCCTTCAGCCAATGGTAATCATCGCGCTTTTCATGGCCATGCCAGGTTTCAATACGGGGGCGCTTCTCCGCAACCGGCGGCTTCACATTCGCGATGGTCATTCTTTATGCCTTGCCGGGGTTGAATTTGAGCGCCGCGCCATTCATGCAATAGCGCAGGCCGGTGGGATCCGGCCCATCGGGAAAGACATGGCCCAAATGCCCGTCGCATTTGGCGCAGCGCACCTCGGTGCGGGTTGAAAACCACGACTTGTCCACATGCTCGCTCACCGCGTCGGGCGAAGTCGGCGCATAATAGCTGGGCCAGCCCGTGCCAGAGTCAAATTTGGTACCGGACGGGAATAAGTCCGCCCCGCAGCCCGCGCATTTGTACATGCCGGAGGCTTTCTCGTTGTTGAGCGGGCTGGCGCCTGCCCGTTCCGTGCCGTGCTCGCGCAACACGCGGTATTGTTCCGGCGTCAGTTCCGCCCGCCACTGGGCGTCTGTTTTGGTGATCTTGTCTGCCATGCTGAACCCTGTTCTGGATTTGAGATTTCTGAAACCTATGTGGTGCTTAGGCCCGGTCAAGGGAAGTCACAACTGCGCGATGATTTAACCCGCCCTTAACCATAAAGCCATGGAAACGCCGCGCCCTCTGGCACACTCCGGCGCAATTAAGCAAGTTTACAAAGGTCTCGGTCATTGTTTGCAGGACGGGATAGGGAGCAATTGAAGTATTATGGGTGAAACAGCCACCTGGCAAAGCGATGAAAGCATCGCACCCGGGTTGCATATGAACCGCCAAGGATCAGGGCAGATGAATGTTCTGGACGAAGCCGGTGGGGAGATGATCCCGGACCGCCGCATAACGGCGGATTCCTTCCGTTTGCTCACCGCCCGGCTTAAAAAGAAACCGCCCGTCTTTGTCCAGCCCGAGCTCCCGCCGGAACTGCCGATTGTTGAACAGATTGAAATAATTGAGGAAACGGCAGCCTTTCCGTCCCTCGCCGAGGCTGAGCCGCCGCAAAACCACTCCTCGCCCACCCTTGAAACCACCCCGCCTGAGACCGTTGAGAAAAAGCCCTGGGCCTGGCTCAGGCCCTCCGATTCGTCTGAGGCCTCGATCTTTGACCTGCTTCCGGAAGCCGAAGCGCCGGCACCGGCTGTTGATGAGTCAAAGCCCGCCGAGGAGCGCGAGCCGTGGCACGAGCTTCCCTTCGAAGAGCTTTTTGCCGCGCCCGCGATCACCGAGCCCGAACCTGAAGCAGTTTTGACGGAAGCGGCATGGATTGAACCCGAAGCCGTTTTGGCAGAACCAGAACCGGCATGGATTGAACCCGAGATAGCTTCGGTCGAACCTGAAGCCGTTTTGGCAGAACCGGAACCGGCATGGATTGAACCCGAACCCGAGGCCATTCTGCCAGAGCCCGAGCTGGCACTGGTAGAGCCAGAAATAGCTTCACCCGAGCCAGTGGTGCTCTTGCCCGAGCCGGAACTGGCTGAACCTGAACTGGCTTCGCCCGAACCCCCGGCACCTATAACGGAACCGGAAGCCATTGTAGCTGAGCCCGTGGCAGCTCTGCCCGAACCCGAAATTGCCGTGGCCGAACCTGCAGTGTTCACTCCCGCGCCGGTCATCATTGTTCCTGAACCGGAACCAGAACCAGTCAAGCCTGAACCCGTTGCAGCAGCCCCGGCTCCTGAAGTTCAGCAGCCGAAGCCGGCGGGTGAAAAGCCGTCCCTCCGCCGCAAATCCCAAGTCGCAAACGGGAAACTGGGTGATGATCTCTTGCCGGAATCGGGCATGGTGGTTCATGGCATCGGCGAAGTCGCCAAAGCCATTTACACCACGCCTTCGCCGGCTGACCGCGCCGCCTTTTTGGCCGAAGTTGCCGCTCTGGTAGCCGACGATGCGGCATGGGAAAAAACCAAAGCCGAGCTTCCCTTGATCATTGCCGAAGCGGCTCCCAAGCCAAAGCCCCAGGTGCGGCGCATCAAGCCGGCCGATGATCCATTCGCCAAGCTCGCGCTCGATGAGCTTCCTGAAAAGCCGGCCGACGAACAGGCCGATGACGACGCCGGTGAATTGGCCCGCTCGCTGCTCGACATGATGCTGTCAAATCCCAATGCCGGCCAGCCCCAGGAGCGGGCCCTTGCCGCCGATGCCCTGCTGAAGCTGGTGCCGCGCATTCCGTTGAAGTCGCTGGTCACCGTTGTTGACCGTATCTCCATCATGGAATCGCCGCCCCATCTCCTCGTCTCCAAACTCATTCATGATCCGCGCATTGAGGTCGCAGGCCCCCTCTTGGAGCTCTGCAACCACATCAGCGACCAGGTTCTGGGCAAGGTCATAGCCACGGGCCAGGTGAGCCTGATGCGCCTGATCGCGCGCCGGCGCAGTATTTCGGCGACATTGAGCGACCAGCTCATTGAGTTTGATGATCCGTCAGTCGTTCTGACCCTGGTCAGGAACAGTGGCGCCAGCTTGTCCCACCACGCTTTCCCCCGTCTGGCCGATCATGCCCAGCGCCACCACGCGCTTCTAGCCCCTCTCGCAACCCGGCCCGATTTGCCCGCGCCCATTGCCTTTGAGCTCTTCTGGTTTGTGCCCGCTGAGCTCCGGCGTTACCTCCTCTCGCGCTTCCTGACGGATTCGGAAACATTGACCAAGATCCTGAAAATCACCCACGCTATGGGCGGCGGCGAGCAGGGGGCTGAAACCAAGTTCCCCGAACGCGAGCAGATTGAATCTTTCGTGGAACTCCTGAACGCCGGAAAGCTTCCGGAAGCGGCCAATCTGCTGGCCGAGATTGCCGCCATTCAGACGGACAACGCGGCGCGCATCATTGCCGATGCCAACGGCGAACCCCTGACCATTGCCCTCAAGGCCATCGGCACCAACCGCGTCCGCTTCGGCGAGATTGTCGACATTCTCAAGGCCTCCGACTTCAGCATCCTCGATTCAGGCCGCAGCACCGCGGAACTGCAGAACATTTTCGATTCCATGTCGTTTAACAAGGCCCGCGTCCTGCTCACCTATTGGGACTGGGCCGTCATGAAGTCCGGCCCCTACGCTCCGGCAAACTGAACCGAAACAAAGCCTATTGAGACTCATGCCGGCGGTGTGAAGGGCTGTTTGATCGCCTGAAACATCGGCAAAGCCTCGAGCCGCGCCGCATGGGCCTTGAGCCCCGGAAAGTCGCCAAGGGAAGCCAATCCCGGATGGGCCTCGGCAACGAAGCCCAATACGGCAGCGACAACGATATCGGCATGGCCCATGCGGTCGCCAAACCAATAATCCGTAGTCCGGCTGGCGCGATCCGCCTCAAGGACATCAAGAACCGCCAAAATCTGCGCCTGGCAGCGGTTGACCCAGGCCTCGGAGGCCTCCTTGTGCATCCGCTTTTCATAGAAAAGGCTCACTGCCTTGTCGCCAAGGCCCGTGGCCAGGGCGGCGACTTTCAGCGCCTGGCGGCGGGCGGGCTCGGCTTGCGGAAACAGCGCGCGCTCCGCCGGAACAAGGCTGTCGAGATAATCCAGAATGGCGTGGCTTTCGA
The DNA here is from genome assembly GCA_038330285.1 of Hyphomicrobiales bacterium. Classification (GTDB taxonomy): domain Bacteria; phylum Pseudomonadota; class Alphaproteobacteria; order Rhizobiales; family Aestuariivirgaceae; genus Aestuariivirga. The sequence continues at coordinate 14,760 of JBBQNU010000064.1, forward strand.
TCAGCGCCTCGCCCGTCTCCAGCACCAGCGTGGGCACCCGGGTGAGCGGGTTGTAGGGACGGAGCTTGTCCGCATCGCTGAAGGTCGACCATGGTCTGTGGCTGAATGGCAAGCCGTAAAGCGTGAGCGCAATGCCAACGCGGCGGACAAAGGGAGAGTCATATTGGCCAATCAGGATCATGGGCGGACGTTGCCATGGGGCGGGCACAGGCGGCAAGTGCCCTTCTACTATTGAGAATATTCTTTAATGCCCGGCTCAGAAGCAAGTATTCAGATGGCAAGTCAAAAGAAACAGGGATATGAAATACTGCAAAGATCACACGATGCAGTATATCAAGCTGCTCAACTTGGGGGAACACCATGGCCGATATTCTGGAAGCAAAGAGGAGCCTCGTCGATCTCACGGCGGAAATCGTGGCGGCCTATGTTGGCAAGAACACGGTTGCCCAAGCGGAGTTGCCAAAGCTCATTGGCGAGGTTCACCGGGCTCTCTCCGGGGCCGTCAGCCAGCCCGCCGCCCGCGAGGAGCAGGCTGACATAAGACCGGCTGTCACGATCAAGAAATCCCTCACCCCCGACTATCTCATCTGCCTGGAAGACGGCAAGAAATTCAAATCCCTGAAGCGCCACCTGCGCAGCCACTACAATCTCTCGCCCGAACAGTACCGGGAGAAGTGGGGCTTGCCTGCCGACTATCCCATGGTCGCGCCCAACTACGCCCAGGCCCGCTCCAGCCTTGCCAAACGCATGGGGCTGGGCCAGCGAAAAAGCCGGAAATAGCCAAATTCATAATTGTCGGTCCTGACTCTTGCGGATCACCGGGCGTCGATTCATAAAGAAATGACCGAATCGGCCAACGATTCGGATGTTAGGGGCGGCGGTTAAATTGAAATCTGCAAGCACGGTTTTCCGGGCACAACTCATTGTGCCT
>JBBQNU010000065.1:0-15639 GCA_038330285.1 Hyphomicrobiales bacterium
AAAACGTCCTAACTAGAGATAAGCCCCCCAGCTCCTGCGGGCTGGGGGGCCTTCCGTTTCGAGGGCGTGGACATAAATGGCCAAACGTGATTTTTACGTAGTGCTGGGGCTTCAAAAGGGCGCCGACGACAAGGCGCTCAAGGCCGCCTACCGCAATCAGGCCAAGAAATTCCATCCCGACGCCAATCCGGGCGACAAGGCCGCTGAAGCCAAGTTCAAGGAAATCAGCGAAGCCTATGACATTCTGAAGGATCCCCAGAAAAAAGCGGCTTATGACCGCTTCGGCCACCAGGCCTTTGAAAATGGCGCGGGCGGCGGGCGCGGGCCGGGCGGCGCCGGCTTCGGCCCCGAATTCAATTCCTCCATGTCGGATATTTTCGAAGACCTGTTCGGCGACTTCATGGGCGGTGGCGGCGGCCAGCGCACCAGCCAGCGCGGCCGGGGCGGCAGCGGCGCGGCGCGCGGCGCCGATCTCCGCTACAACATGGAAATTTCCCTGACCGAAGCCTATTCCGGCAAGACGGCGCAAATCCGTGTGCCCACCTCGGTCTCCTGCGAAACCTGCAAGGGCTCCGGCGCCAAGCCCGGCACCAGCCCGAAGACCTGCACCACCTGCAAGGGTGCGGGCGCGGTGCGTTCGCAATCCGGCTTCTTCACGGTGGAGCGCGCCTGCCCCACCTGCCAGGGCCGTGGGCAAGTTATTTCCGATCCTTGCGGCACCTGCGCAGGCCAGGGCCGCGTCACCAAGGACCGCAACCTTTCGGTCAACATTCCGCAAGGCGTGGAAGACGGCACCCGCATCAGGCTTGCCAATGAGGGCGAAGCGGGCCTCCGCGGCGGCCCCACGGGTGACCTCTATATTTTCCTCACCGTGCGCCCCCATGAATTTTTTCAAAGGGATGGCGCCGATCTTTTCTGCAAGGTGCCGATCTCCATGGCGGTGGCAACGCTCGGCGGCGAAATCGAAGTGCCGACCATTGACGGCAAGAAAGCACGCGTCACCATCCAGGAGGGCGCCCAGACCGGCAAGCAGTTCCGCCTGAAGGGCAAGGGCATGCCGGTGCTGCGCTCATCACAGGCGGGCGACATGTATATCCAGGTGAATGTCGAAACCCCGGTCAACCTCTCGCGCCGCCAGCGCGATATCTTGAAGGAATTCAGCGAGGAAGCCCGCAGCAACTCGCCGGAATCCGAAGGCTTCTTCGCCAAGGCCAAGGCGTTCTGGGACGGGTTCGGGAGTTAAGAGATGGCCAAGGCCTATTGGATCGCCCATGTCACCGTGACCGACCCGGACCAGTACAAGCACTATGCCGGGGACGCGCCCGTGGCTTTCAAGAAATACGGCGCCACCTTCCTCGCCCGCGGCGGCGCGTTCGAGCAGATGGAAGGCAAGGGCCGCCCACGCAATGTGGTGGTCGAATTCCCCTCCCTGCAAGCCGCCCGTGATTGCTACAACTCCCCCGAATACCAGGCCGCAAGAGCCAAGCGTGTGGGCGCCGGGGAGGCCGACATCGTGATTGTCGAAGGCGTTTAACGCTTTTTCAAAACCACGATCGGCAGTCACTAAAATTTTAGGAATAGGGTTATGCGGCCATTGATGGCTTGAGCACTATTTTGGCGCTCAGTCATGGTCCAGATTTTACAATTCAAACGCCGGCCCCAGCGTTGGCAGGCCCCACCGCGCAAAAAAGAACGCGGGATTTATATGGCTGTCCCAATGTGGATAGCGTTGGTTGCCGGCATTTTCTACTTCGAACATGATTTTGGCGGTGTGCAATCGGTGAACTTCCCAATGGGCCAATCCCTTGTCACCGCCAATCACAAATTCACGTTCTGCGATGGGTTTTTCCAGCGGTATTGCGTTGTGGATGGCGACACAATCCGCTTTGCTGGAACCAAAATCCGGGTGGCAGACATCGATACCCCTGAAATTCATGATTACAAATGCGAGCAGGAATTAAAGCGTGGTTTGCGCGCAAAATCCCGCCTGCTTGAGTTGGTAAATGAGGGGCCGTTCAAGATTGAACCGACGGGTGGCGACGACGTGGACCAGTATGGCCGCAAACTTCGCCGTCTCATGCGCAATGGGCTGTCATTAGGCGAATTTCTCATCGATGAAGGCCTGGCTCGCCGTTACGCGGGAGGCCGCCGCTCCTGGTGTTTATAATACTAATATCGTGATGGTTGAGAGCGTTTAACGCCTCAACCTCTCGACTTCCCCTCATCATGCCCGCGCTTGACGCGGGCATCTTTTTTTGTGGGGGGCGGAGAAGATGACCGGATCAAGTCCGGTCATGATGAGATGGGAGGGTGTGGAAGGAGCGGATTTTAAGATGCTTTCCATCTTGCAATCCCGTTGCTAAACACTTCTTTATGACAATGAAACTGGCAATAGCGGGCGCTGGCGGGCGCATGGGGCGGGTGTTGACCCGCATCATAGAGGAGACCCCGGGCTGCGTAATCGCCGGCGGGCTGGAGCCCAAGGGTTCGCCGCTGGTGGGCAGCGCGATGGGCTTGACGGGCATGACAATTTCCGATGATCCCGCCGCGCTGTTCAAGAAAATTGACGGCATCATTGATTTCACCGTGCCGGCGGCGACACTGTCGCTGGTGGAGTTTTCGACGAAGGCCGGCATTGTCCATGTCATCGGCACCACCGGCATAGATGCGGCAGGCGATGAAAAAATCCGCGCCGCCGGAAAGTCGGCGCGCATCGTGAAGTCGGGCAACATGAGCTTGGGCGTGAATATCCTTGCCTCCCTCGTGCGCAAGGCGGCGGCAGCGCTTGGCGAAGATTTCGACATTGAAGTGCTGGAAATGCACCATCGCCACAAGATCGACGCGCCGTCCGGCACCGCCCTGTTGCTGGGCAAGGCCGCAGCCGAAGGCCGCAAGATTGATTTGGGCAAGAGGTCGGTGCGTTCGCGCGATGGCCATACGGGTGCAAGGCCCGCCGGCGACATAGGTTTTGCAACACTGCGGGGCGGCTCTGTCGTTGGCGAGCATACCGTAATTTTTGCCGGCGCTTCCGAGCGCATTGAGTTTTCTCACCGGGCCGAGAGCCGTGATATTTTCGCCCATGGCGCGGTGAAGGCGGCCCTTTGGGCGAAAGATAAGAGGCCCGGCCTCTATTCAATGAGCGATGTTTTAGGATTGGAATGATGAGCGGAACCCTTGTGCTGGTGCGTCACGGCCAAAGCGAATGGAATTTGAAGAACTGGTTTACCGGCTGGAAGGATCCCGATCTTTCGGAACAAGGGGTGAAGGAAGCCCATGCGGCGGGAAAACGCCTGAAAGCCAAAGGCTATGCCTTTGACGTGTGCTTCACCAGCGTGCTCACCCGGGCCCAGCACACCCTGAAAATCATGCTTGAGGAACTGGGCCAGACCGGCCTGCCGGAAACCCGCGACCAGGCGCTTAATGAGCGCGACTATGGCGAGCTCACCGGCCTCAACAAGGACGATGCCCGCAAGAAATGGGGCGAGGAGCAGGTGCTGATCTGGCGTCGCTCCTATGATGTGCCCCCACCGGGAGGCGAGAGTCTCAAGGATACGCTGGCGCGCGCACTGCCCTATTACATGATCCATATCCAGCCGCTGGTGCTTAGCGGCAAGCGCGTCCTCGTCTCGGCCCATGGCAATTCGCTCCGCGCCCTGATCATGGCGATCGAAGGCCTGACGCCGGAGCAAATCCTCAAACGCGAATTGGAAACGGGCGTTCCGGTTTGCTACAAGATCGGCACCGACTCGCGACCCCTGTCTGTTGAAATACTGTCTGCATGATCGTCCGTGAACTGACAATTTCGGAATTTGACCAAGCCGCGCCGAGGCTGGCCGAAATTCTGGTCGATGCGGTGGATTCCGGCGCAGGCGTCACTTTCATGCACCCTTTGGCGCAGGATGTGGCGGAAGCTTACTGGATGAAGCAGAAGGCGGACGTGGCCTCCGGCCAAACCACAATCTTCGTTGCCGACGAAAACGGCGTGATCGGGGGAACCGTTATGCTGCAAAAGGTCTGGCCGCCTAACCAGCCCCACCGCTGTGAAGTGGCGAAACTCCTGGTGCACCGTGACTTCCGAAGGCAAGGGCTTGCCACCTTGCTCATGCAGGCGCTGGAAGCAAAAGCGAAGGCCTCGGGGTTTGAGCTGATTACCTTTGATACCGTGGCCCAGAGTCCGGCCGAAACTTTTTACCGGCAACTGGGTTTCACCTGCGCCGGCTACATTCCGAATTACGCCTATGCCAAAGGCAAGCTGGATGGCACGGCCCTGTTTTACAAGCAGTTGTAATCAGGCCGCCATAACTCCGGCTTCCCAGCCAAGGATCGCCCGCTTGCGGGTGAGGCCCCAGTGATAGCCGCAGAGCCCGCCGGATTTTCCCAGAACCCGATGACATGGCACCACAAATGAAATGGGATTCTTGCCCACCGCCGCACCCACTGCCCGCGCCGCCTTGGGCTTGCCGATATGCGACGCGATATCCGAATAGGTTGAGGCCTTGCCGAAGGGAATGCGCATCAGCGTTTCCCACACTCGGATCTCAAAATCCGAGCCGATGAAGACAATCCTTAAAGGCTGGTCCGGCTTCCAGCGCTCCGATTCAAAGATTCGCTTGGCATAGGCTGCGGTCGCCTGCTGGTTTTCTACGTAAGCAGCCTCCGGCCAGCGCGATGTCATGTCGGCGAGCGCCGATTTTTCCTTGCCGTGGTCGGCAAAGGCGAGGCCCGCCAACCCCTCGCTGGTGATGAGGATCAGCGCCCGGCCGAAGGGGCAATCGTGAAAACCGTAACTGATGTTCAGGCCACGGCCATGGGCCTTGTAAATCCCCGGTGACATGCCCTCATGGGTCACAAAGAGATCATGCAGGCGTCCAGGGCCGGAAAGCCCGAGTTCATAGGAGGCATCGAGTATGGAGGCCGAATCCCTGAGCAGCCCGCGGGCATGGTCAAGGGTGACCGCCTGCAGGAAGGCCTTGGGGCTCAAGCCGGCCCAGCGCGTGAACAGGCGCTGCAGATGGGTGGGGCTGAGCCCTGCCTGATCCGCAAGGGTTTCAAGCGAAGGCTGGTCACGCCAGTTCTCGGAAATGAAAGCCAGCGTGTGCTTGACCAGGTCGTAATCGTGCGTTTGCTTTTCCATGCTGCAAATCTAGGGCGGACAAAGCCCGGGAGCCACCCGATTCTTGCTCAGGAATGCGGATTTATCAGCGCCGCTTTCAGGGCGTTGGCAAAGGAACGCCGCTCCTGGGCCCCCAGGAAACTGGCGATTTCCGTGCGTCTTCCGCCCAGCCGCAGATAGAGCGGGCCGATCAGCTCACGCTCCCAGTCCTCTTCCAGTTCAACCCGCACCCAGCTCCGGGCAAAGCGCTGTTCCTGGGCAGGTCGGTCTTCCCTCAGGCGCCGGAGCACCAGTTCATCGGAGGTGATTTCAATATGCTCGGCCCGCCTTGAATCGGCAAAATTGGCGCGGAAGGCCCACCAGATGAGCGCCACATCAAGCCCCATGAAACCCACCACCGGCCAGGCGCCAATGACATAGAAGAACAATCCGACGATGAAGTTGAACCCCGCAATGACCGACATCAGGATCACGAACCCTTTGGGCGAAAGGGAGCGGTGCGGTGTGAGGATGGCCCGCCAGGTTTTCGGCTTGGTGTCGTCCATGCTATGACCCTGTGAAACTTTATTTATTGAGCAGGGAATTCATGGCAAAGGCAAGGCGCTTGAGGCCCCCGGAAATCGAGGAGATTTTCCGGCGCTTCCACGACATTGAACCGGAGCCGAAGGGCGAGCTTAAATCGGTCAATGACTTTACCTTTCTGGTGGCCGTGGTGCTCTCGGCGCAAGCCACGGACAGCGGTGTTAACCGCGCCACCACAGCTCTTTTCATAGCCGTGGATACGCCGGTAAAAATGCTGGCGCTGGGTGAAGAAGGTTTGCGCGATTACATCAAGTCCATCGGCCTCTACCGCGCCAAGGTCAGGAACGTGATCGCGCTTTCAAAAATCCTGGTTGAGAAACATGGCGGCAAGGTTCCGGGCGAACGCGAAGCCCTTGAGGCGCTTCCCGGCGTGGGGCGCAAAACCGCCAATGTGGTTTTGAACATCATCTTTGGTGAGCCCACCATTGCGGTTGATACCCATCTCTTCCGCCTTGGAAACCGGACGGGGCTGGCGCCGGGAAAATCTCCGCTTGAGGTGGAGAAAGGCCTGCTGAAAGTCATTCCCAAACAATATCTGCGCCACGCCCATCACTGGCTGATCCTCCATGGCCGCTACATCTGCAAAGCGCGCAGGCCCGAGTGCTGGCGCTGCCCCATCGCTGATCTCTGCCAGTTCAGGGAGAAGACGCCCGCACCTGTTTGAAGATGTGGGTGAAATAGGACGTCGCAAACAGAGGCACCACAAGGTTCACCACCGGAATCATCGACAAGAGGGCAGGCACTAGGCCTGCCGCGAAAATCCGCGGCGTATTGTCCTTGCGGAGCAGGCGGGCCTCGTCGACGGCCATGTGGCGCATGGCGATCATCTCGAAAAATTCACGGCTCAGCAGATAGGCGTTGGCAACGATAAGCGCCAAGGCGCCAATGCCGGTGAAGACGAGCGGCAGCACCGCGATGTTCACCACCAGGATGATGAGGGCGAATTGCAGCGAGGTCTGGACGGCGCGGAAGCCCGAAAGCGGCCTGCCCGCCGGGTCCGATGCGTAATGCCGCGCTTCAACCCGCCCGGCGATATCATCAAGATAGAGGCCGGCGAAAATAGCAGCCACCGGCGCCATCATGAAAAAGAACGCCACCAGCAGCACCACGCCCGCACCTATCGCCGTCAGCGTTTCAGCCCAGGGCCAGGGCATGGCCGTAAGATAGGCCAGCAGAACCTCAACGCCCACCAGAATGGCTATGAACAGGGCAAGGGTCAGGCCGATGGCCTTGAACAGGACGGAGCGGAAATCCCGTGACAGGAGGTCGCCCAGGGCTTTGAAAGTGGCTGATATCATGGGCGCGTAGGTAGGGCCTCGGGCTTGCCTCTGCAAGTGGCTTCCGCTACGGGCTGTGCTGAATTTGGGAGATTATATCGTGCAGGCTGGGATTGATGTTCTGACAATTGGCAACGCCATTGTTGATGTGATTGCCAAGGTGGATGACGCCTTTGTGCAGAATAATGGCCTCGTCAAAGGCTCGATGAACCTGATCGATGAGGCGCGCGCCGAATCGCTTTATGCCAGCATGGGGCCGGCCATTGAAATCTCCGGCGGCTCGGCGGGCAATACCGCGGCAGGCGTTGCCTCCTTCGGCGGCAAGGCCGCCTATTTCGGCAAGGTGAAAGCCGATCAATTGGGCGGCATCTACGCCCACGACATGCGGGCCCAGGGCGTACGGTTTGACTCCAAACCCGCAACCGATGGTCCCGCCACGGCGCGCTCCTTCATCCTGGTGACACCCGAAGGCGAGCGCACCATGAACACTTATCTCGGTGCCTGCGTGCATCTGACCGTGGCCGATGTCGACGAGAAAATCGTCTCCGCCGCCAAGGTCACCTACATGGAAGGCTATCTCTGGGACAAGCCGGAAGCCAAGGAAGCCTTCAAGCTGGCCGCCAAAATCGCGCGGAAAGCCGGCAGGCTGACCTCAATCACGCTTTCCGATTCCTTTTGCGTCGAGCGCCACCGCGAAAGCTTCCTTGATCTCATCAAGAATGACATCGATATCGTCTTTGCCAATGAAACCGAAATCAAGTCGCTCTACCTGACGCAGAACTTTGACGGCGCCTTGCAGGCGCTGCGCAAGGATTGTGAAATTGCCGTTGTCACCCGCTCGGCCCTGGGCAGTGTCGTCGCCCATGGTGGTGACGTTCTGGTGGTTCCGGCCATCGCCGTTCCGCAAGTGGTTGATGTAACGGGGGCGGGGGATCTCTATGCCGCCGGCTTTCTCTTCGGCTACACCCAAGGCTTCGGCAATGCGCGCTCCGCCCAATTGGGCAGCCTAGCCGCTGCCGAAATCATTTCCCACGTAGGCGCTCGCCCGGAGGTGAATCTCAGGGACTATGCGAAGGAAGCGGGCCTGCTTTAACCGCTCGCCTCTTCGATGGCGTCCTCAGAGCCGGGCTTTTTCTTCACATGAATGCGGATGCGTTTGACCCGCCGCGCATCCGATTGCAGGATTTCAAATTCCAGGCCGCTGTCGTGCTTGATGATTTCGCCGCGCGTCGGAACCCGGCCCGCCATTTCAAAAATCAGCCCGCCCAGCGTATCCGCCTCATCCTCTTCCTCGTCTGACAGGAGGTCAACGCCGAGCAGCTTGTCGACAACCGAGATGTGCACACGCGCGTCGGCCACATAGATATTGTCATCCTGGCGCTTGATCAGTTGCTCGTCATCGGTGTCGTGCTCATCGGAAATGTCGCCGACGATTTCCTCAACCAGGTCTTCAATCGAGATGAGCCCGTCGCTGCCGCCATATTCGTCAATGACGATGCCCATGTGAATATGCGTGGCCTGCATCTTGAGCAGCAGGTCGGTGGCCGGCATGGAGGGGGGCACAAACAGCACTTCGCGGTAGATGCCCGATTGCTTGACCGGCAGCGCCAGGTCTTTTGCCGATATGGTGATGCCCGGGTTTTTTGCCTTGGCTTTCGGCTTTGCGCCCCGGCCCGACATCCAGCGCATGAAATCCTTCACATGAATCATGCCCGCGACATCATCAAGGGTTTCGCGGTAAACCGGGAGCCGCGAATGATTGGCTTCGTTGAACTTGGCGAGCAGCTCGCGCATCGTGGCGCTGTCCGCGATGGCGATGATGTCGGCGCGCGGCACCATGACGTCGTCAACCCGCAGGTCTGTAAACTTGATCAGGTTCCGCATCATCGACGTGGTTTCCTGGCCGGGACCGTCCTGCGGATTTTGCGCCTTGTGGGTTTCGATGACGTTTTCCAGGTCCTCGCGCAGACCCTTGTCCCGGGAGACCGAAAACTTGTTCAGGAATTTCCGGAGGAATCCCTCTCCGACGGGGACGGGTGGTGTCGTTTCGCTGCTCATGATGCGTAGGGATTTTCCATTCCCAGTTCTGCAAGTATCATAATTTCACGGGCCTCCATGGCCCCGGCTTCATCATCTTTTTCATGGTCATATCCTAGCAGATGCAGCACGCCATGCACGATCAAATGCGTGACATGGTGAGCGAAGGGCTTTTTCTGTGCCAGCGCCTCCCGGGAAATGACGCCGTAAGCCATGACAATATCGCCCAGCGGGCGGGGCTCGCCGGCAGGCACTGGCATGGCAGCGGACACCGGAAATGACAGGACATTGGTGGGGCTGGCCTTGCCGCGCCACTGGCCGTTGATCTCGGCTATCCGGGCATCCGAGGTAAACAGCAGGCCGATCGCCACATCATCGTCCGGCAGCACGGCCAGGACGGCAGTCCGGGCAAGCTTCCGGAGATTGGGAACCACGCGCCACTCCCTGTCGTGAATACTGATATCAAGGTTCATCGCGGTTGGGAGAGACTTTTAACCTTGGCTCCCAGCTTGTCATAGGCGGCAACAATCCGCCCGACCAGCGCATGCCTGACGATATCGCTGGTGGAGAACTTGATTTGCTCCGTACCCTGAACACCCTTGAGAACCCGCAAGGCATCCTCGAGGCCGGAACTGGCGCCTATTGGCAGGTCGACCTGGCTGGGATCGCCGGTGATCACCATGCGGCTGCCTTCGCCAAGCCGCGTTAAAAACATTTTCATCTGCTGCGGCGAGGTGTTCTGCGCTTCATCGAGAATGATGAAGGCCGACGCCAGCGTGCGTCCGCGCATGAAGGCGAGCGGCGCAATCTCGATCTGGTTCTCGGCCAGGCCCTTGGTCACCAGCGCCGCCGGCATCATGTCATAAAGCGCGTCATAGAGCGGGCGCAGATAGGGATCGACCTTGTCCTTCATGTCACCCGGGAGGAAGCCCAGGCGTTCGCCCGCCTCGACAGCGGGACGCGACAGGATAATCCGGTCCACTTCGCCGTTCATCAGGGCTTCGGCAGCGCAGGCGACCGCCAGATAGGTCTTGCCCGTGCCCGCCGGGCCGATGCCGAACACCAGTTCGTTTTTGCGGATGGCTTCCACGTAATTTTTCTGCATGGGGGTGCGCGGCATCACCAGCTTGCGCCTCGTGCGCACCGTGCCTTCCTTGACCTCCTTGTCATGAACCGACTGATTCATGCGGATTGCCCCTTCGACTTCGCCGCAATTGATTTCAAGGCCGCGGCGGGCCCGTTGATAGAGTTGCGATAGCACATTCTTGGCGCCGTCGCGCGCCGGGCCCATCCCACGGATGGAAACGCGGTTGCCGCGCGGCGTGATGGCCACGCCCATGCGGTGCTCTATTAGAGCGATGTGTTCATCGTGTTCGCCAAACAGAAGCGAGAGCAATCGGTTGTCATCAAAAGCGAGGGTGAGTGTGTCATGGTCGTCCGCACTGAGGCTGGACTTGAGGGTTGCGAGCTGGGCGGCACTGGCTTGCGAATTCAACTGTGACTGTCTCCTGTTGTTGCTTCCGACCTCAGAATCATGCTTCGACTAATTCAATATGGCCCGAAAGGCTGTTTGTGCCAACACTATCTATTTTAACCTCCAAAATAGCCCCAATTTGGGCCTTTGGGCCATTAACATGGACTGGCTGGAGGTAGGGTGAACGCCCCATGAGCTGGCCTTGTTCCCGGCCCGGCTTTTCCAGGAGGACGGGCAGGGTCTTTGCCACACAGGACCGGTTGAAGGCGGTCTGCTGGGCGTGGATCAGGGCCTGAATGCGGGCCAGCCGCTCGGTGACCACGGCGTCCGGCACCTGATCCGGGTCATCGGCGGCGGGCGTTCCGGGCCTTGGTGAGTATTTGAAGGAATAGGCGCTGGCATAGCCCACCGCTTCAATGAGATTCAAGGTGTCTTCAAAATCCGCGTCCGTTTCTCCGGGAAACCCCACGATGAAATCGCCTGACAGCGCCATATCCGGCCGGGCTCCGCGAACCTTTGCAACGGTCTTCAGATAATAATCAGTATCGTGACCCCGGTTCATGGCTTTCAGGATACGGTCGCTGCCGCTTTGAACCGGCAGATGCAGGAAGGGCATAAGCTTCGGGTTGCTGGCATGGGCCTCGATCAATGCTTCGTCCATATCCCTCGGGTGGCTCGTAGTGTAACGCAAGCGTTTGATACCAGCGATGTGTGACAGCTTTGCGATGAGCCCCGCCAGTGACGTGCCCTCCCCGTGATAGGCATTGACGTTCTGCCCGAGCAGCGTGATCTCGCGCACTCCCGCATCGGCAAGCTGGCGGGCTTCGCGCTCGATCTGTGACGGAGGGCGGGAAAACTCGGCTCCCCGCGTATAAGGCACCACACAGAAGCTGCAGAACTTGTCACAACCCTCCTGCACCGTGAGAAAGGCCGAGACATTCCGGTTGAGAACCCGGTTACCATTCTGCTGTTCCAGCGCAACGAACTTGTCTTCCGCCGGAAATTCCGTCTCGACAATCGCGGCACCAGTTTTGAGCCGCCGCGCGATGAGGTCCGGCAGGCGGTGATAAGTCTGCGGGCCAAAGACGAGGTCAACAGTCTTGGCCCGGTGGATGATTTCCGCACCCTCGGCTTGGGCTACGCAGCCCGCCACCGCCACCAGCATCTCGCCGCCTGACTCCTGCTTGGCTTTCTTCAAGCGCTTCATCCGGCCAAGTTCCGAATAGACTTTCTCAGCCGCATGCTCGCGGATGTGGCAGGTGTTGAAGATCACCAGGTCGGCGCCGTCGGGAACCGAAGTTTCCGCATAGCCCATGGCCTTCAGCGTATCGCGCATGCGCTCGCTGTCATAGACATTCATCTGGCAGCCATAGGTTTTGACGTAAACCGATTTTTGTGGGGTGGTCATCGCCGTGTGCTAGCGCATTTTGCCCTGGCCGTGAAGCGTATCCACCAGCCCGCGCCGCACTGCCTTTTCCGCCTCTTTTGCCAGGGTCTTCCGGTCTCCATGATCGGCCATGGATAGCGGTGTGTGGCAGATGATCTTCACCTCGATGGGTCCCTGGCCCATGGCAGCCCAGAGATGCGGCGGCATCTCCATATCGCCATACCAGGCATAGTGCGGGCGGAGCCGCCGCGGCATCGGCAGGTTGCGGTGACCTGTATAGACAACACTCAAGGGCTGGACTGCGACATCAGTATTTTCAGCGGCGGCAAAGAAAGTTGATTTGAACGGCAGCACCCGCGTGCCATCGCCCGATGTGCCTTCCGCAAACAGCACCAGCATGTCGCCCGCCGCAAGCCGTTCGCGCATTTCGTCGCGCGAAGCCCCTGTCGTGAGGCGGCGTTCGCGGTCGACAAACACCGTGCGCTGCAACCGCGCCAGCGCGCCGAAGAACGGCCAGGCATTTACATCGTGCCTGGCAATGAAAGAAACCGGCGCCACCGAACTGAGGATCACGATATCGAGCCACGACACATGGTTTGCGGCAAATATCGCGGGTCCTTGTTTCAAGGCTTCGCCATCAATGTTCACCCGGACACCAATGATGCGCAGCACGAGGCGGTGGTAGTACATGGGGAATACGCGGGCCATGCGCGGCCAGAACCAGACAAAAAGTTGCTGCACCGGCATCAGCGGAAGCGTAACGCCGGCAAAGGTCAGAAGCACCAGCGTGGCGCGCAGCCGGCTCACCGTCACAAGCCCTTGCGCATGATCAGGGCATCCTCGTGCCGGCCATCGCCGCGCTCGTAGTAGTTTTTTCGCTCTCCGGCCTTTTTAAATCCACTGGATGCATAAAGCGCAAGTGCTGCGTGATTTGAAATGGCAACTTCAATGAAGAGGGATTTTACACCGTCGTTCTTCAGATGGTGTTCGAGGTGATGCACCAACAACTTGCCGTGGCCCTTCTGGCGAAAGGCCGGGCGTGTGCAGATCGTCAGAATTTCCGCTTCATCGGCGGCCTTGCGAGACAGCACAAATCCCATCGGGTTATTCTGGCTGGAAACAAGAATCGCTGATGTGCCGGGAACGGCGAGCATTCCGCTGAAATCCGTTTCACTCCACCGTGTCTCAAAACTCTCACCATGGAGCTCCGCCAGCAATTTTGCCGCGGCGGGCCCGGCCATGCTGAAGGAAATTTTCGTAGCCTGAGGTTTTACATCGGGTGGGCGCAGATAAAGCGGTTCCGGCGGCAGATCGGATGCCGGAACGCTGGCCGCTCGCGTCACAAAGTTTGCGGCAATCGGCAGGTCACCCGCATCGCTGCGTACAAGCTGCTTGTCCACCAACAAGTCTGCCGCCGTTCCCAGAATTCTTGCCGGACGGCTTGGCATAAATTTATGCGCGTCAGCCAAGGCGATGATGCATGGCGCAGTGATTTCATGTCCGGTTTGATCAAAGGCGGCGAAATAAATTTCGTTGGCGCGTGCATCAACGGCAACCACGATGGGAAGATCGCCTGCCGTGTCGTTGCAGGCAATGGCTGCCAGCGAATTGATGCCGGTGATGGGAATGCTAAGCGCAACGCCCAGGCCCCGCGCCATGGCCAGCCCGATACGAACCCCGGTAAAGGTGCCGGGACCCATCGTCACGGCGATGCGGGTAAGGTCTTTGAAAGCAACGCCCGCCAACACCATGGTGTCCTGCACCATGGGTGCCAGCGCTTCCGCCTGCCCCCGGTCCATGAATTCATGGCGCGAGGCCACAACACGCCCGGCGCCCGCGTCATAAACGCAGACCGAGCAGGCCGCCATTGAAGTGTCCAAAGCAAGTATCAGCATTATGCTGCTTGATAGGCCGCAATGGTGAAAAGATGCAAGTTCACGTGCCGGGGATGAATAACATCTCCAAAACTCATCATGGCCGTGCTTGACACGGCCATCTTCGTTTCCCCGGCGATGACCGGATCAAGTCCGGTCATGATGAGGGTTGTTAAGGATGAATAACGCCCTTGCGCAGGATCAGGTTGCCGTAAAGCCGGCGCTCGCCCGAGGCCACGATGGCGTAGCAGGCCTTGACCCGGTTGTAGAAATCAGAGCCTACCAGAACCGTAATCTTCTGCCTGGGCTCATATTTTCCAAGAGCTTTTTCAAAATCCGAAAATACCGGCTCCATGCGCTTGGCGTCACCCCCTGCGGCGGGCCTGAACACGGCTTCGGGGACAAATTCATCCACCGGCATCACCGATAAAATGGCCTCGACAAGGCGCGGCGCATCATGGCCATCCATGCGCACCAGCCGCTTGGCATCCGTTTCAGCCGGATAATTTCCATCCACAACGGCGATCTCGTCGCCGTGCCCCATGCCACGCAGGATCGCCAGCAGGTCAGGCCCCAATACGGGATCGATACCCTTTAGCATCTAGAAGGCCTCCTTGAACAGCACATCGCGGTCGATGATGTAATTGGCAAAGAGCGAAAGGCTGGCGGCGCCCATGGCGCGCGCGTCAGCCCCGATGCTGCCCTCTTCAATGCTGAATTTCGGCAAGCCCCGCAAATCCTGGCGCGAAAGTGCAGCGTGGGTCCTCTCCACCAGTTCGGTCCGCACATTGGCGGGCATTGCGCCGTCGATGATGATGGCGTCGAAATCGATGATGGACATCGTTGCAACGGCGGCAAAGGCAAGGCTCCTCGCGGTTTGCTCAAGCCAGACATCCAGGGCCGGGCCGATTTCGCCCCAATCCTCAGGCGAACGTGCAAGCAGCATGGGATCCCGCCCTTCCGCCCGCAAGCTGTTCTCCAAGACGTAAAGACTGGCATTGTGAGTGAGTTGTTGAGGGCTGCCGTCGGGCGTCATAATCGGAAACGAACCAAGAGCACCCGCATAACCGGCTTTCCCGGGGAAAATATGGCCGTTGATGACGATGCCGCCGCCGATAAAATAGCCCACGAAGAAATAGGCATAGCTGTTGAAACGGCTTCCAGTGCCAAACAATAGCTCCGCCGCGCAGGCCGCCGTGGCATCGTTGCTCAAATGCACCGGCCAGTCGCCCAGCTTGGCAATCTCGCCGGCAATGTCGAAGCCGCGCCAGGCTTCCAGAACCTCGTGCGAGGCGCCAACCTCTTCTTCCCAGTTCCAGAGTTCGAAAGGCGTGGCAATGCCAAGGCCGCTGATCCGATTTTTCTGTTGGGGCGACAGGCCCGAGAGCAGGCCCTCAAGTTCAACCGCCACAAAATCCAGGATCTTTTGCGGGGTGGGAAAAACATAGGGCTGATGCATCTTGCGCCGTACGTTTCCGGTGAGATCAAGCAGGATGAGATCGACGGACCGCCGCCCGATCTTCAGGCCAATGGAAAAAGCTCCGTCCGGATTAAGCGAGAAGGGAACAAGCGGCTGGCCAACCTTGCCACGCTGCGGTGTTTCCTTGACCAGCAGATTGTCATTTTCAAGCTGACGGACAATCACCGAAACGGTCTGCGCCGAAAGCCCGGTGAGCCTGGCGATTTCAGCTTTGGGCAGGCTGCCATGCCGGCGGATAAGCGAAAGGGCCAGGCGTTCGTTGTAAAGGCGCACGCCGTTTTGCGTGGTGCCGCGCGCCAAGGTCGGGCCCTTGCCCAAAACCTGCCCGCCAATCGCCCAATCCATCGTCACGCCTGTCCGCCTGTGTAGAATTTATGCAAATTGCCCGCAGGTTGCTCAAATTTTGACTTTCCCG
>JBBQNU010000066.1:0-15469 GCA_038330285.1 Hyphomicrobiales bacterium
CGCGAACGCTTCACCATGGACGAGGGCCTGTCCAATGCGGTGCGCAAGGTTTTCGTCCAGCTCTACAAGGAAAAGCTGATCTACAAGGACAAACGCCTGGTAAACTGGGATCCGGTTTTTGAAACGGCGATTTCCGATCTCGAAGTGGAAACGCGCGACACCAAGGGCGCCATGTGGTCCTTTGCCTATCCGCTGGTGGATGGGCCGGTGGATGGCATTTCCGAAATCGTCATTTCCACAACGCGGCCTGAAACCATGTTGGGCGACGGTGCGGTCGCGGTGCACCCTTCTGACGTGCGCTACAAGAACCTGATCGGCAAGCTGGTGCGCCTACCGGTTGCCGAGCGGCATATCCCGATCATTGCCGATGAATATCCAGATCCGGAATTCGGCACGGGTGCGGTGAAAATCACTGGGGCTCATGACTTCAACGACTTCGAAGTGGCCCGGCGACACAACATTCCGCTCATTGTGCTGATGGACAAGAAGGCGCGGATGATCTCCACGCCGGAAAACAATGTGCCCGAGCGCTATCAGGGCAAGGACCGTTTCAAGGCGCGCGAAATGGTGCTGGCGGAAATCGAGGAGCTTGGCTTCTACCGCGGCAAAGAAGACAAGGTCATCGCGCAGCCCTTTGGCGACCGTTCCAATGTCGTCATCGAGCCGATGCTCACGGAGCAGTGGTATGTGAACGCGGCCGAGATGGCCAAGCCCGCCATCGCCGCCGTTGAAAAGGGCGATACGGTTTTCGTGCCGAAGAACTGGGACAAGACCTATTTCGAATGGATGCGCAACATCCAGCCCTGGTGCATCTCGCGCCAACTCTGGTGGGGCCACCAGATTCCGGCGTGGTATGGACCCGACGGCACAATCTTTGTCGAGGAGACGCAGCTTGCGGCAGAACTTGCGGCGAAGAAGCATTACGGCAAGGAAACGGCCATCACGCGCGATGAAGACGTGCTCGACACATGGTTTTCATCGGCGCTTTGGCCCTTCTCCACGCTGGGTTGGCCCGAAGAAACCTCGATCCTGAAGCGCCATTACAAAACCGATGTGCTGGTTACCGGTTTTGACATCATCTTCTTCTGGGTGGCCCGCATGATGATGATGGGACTGCATTTCCGCCAGGAGGTGCCGTTCCACACGGTCTATATCCACGCCCTGGTGCGCGACGAGCACGGCCAGAAAATGTCGAAGTCCAAGGGCAATGTGATTGACCCGCTGGACTTGATCGATGAGTACGGCGCCGACGCGCTGCGCTTCACGCTGGCCGCCATGGCGGCGCAGGGGCGCGACATCAAGCTCGCCAAATCCCGGGTTGAAGGCTACCGCAACTTCGGCACCAAGCTGTGGAACGCGGCGCGCTTTGCCGAGATGAACGGGGTGAAGCGCGATTTCAATTACGATCCGGTGGCGGCGCGCGTCACGGTGAACCGCTGGATTGCGGGCGAGGCTTCGCGCACGCGTAATGCGGTGACCAAGGCCATCGAGGAGCATCGCTATAATGAAGCAGCGGGCGCGCTTTACCAGTTCGTGTGGAATGTTTACTGCGACTGGTATGTGGAGCTGATCAAGCCGATTTTGGGCGGCACCGATGAAGCCGCCAAGAAGGAAACGCAGGCCTCAGCCGCCTGGGTTCTCGACCAGATCCTGGTGCTGCTGCATCCTTTCATGCCGTTTGTGACTGAGGAGCTCTGGCAGCAGACCGCGTCGCGTGAGCACTGGCTGATGGAAGCGGACTGGCCCAGCTACAAGGGTCTGGGCGATGCCAAGGCGGACGCGGAAATCGAATGGGTGATCAACATCATCTCGGAAATCCGTTCGGTGCGCTCTGAAATGAACATTTCCGGTGGCCTGAAGATTCCTTGCGTGCTGGTGGGCGCCAACAAGGACTCGCGCCGTGTTGCGTCCGCCTGGGAAAATGAAATCATCCGCCTGGCGCGGCTGTCCTCCATCTCGTTTGAAGACCGGGTGCCGAAGGCCTCGGCGCAGATCGTGCTGGGCGAGGCGACTGTGGCCCTGCCGCTGGAAGGCGTCATCGACTTCGCCACGGAAACGGCGCGGCTGAAGAAGGAGCTAGAACGGATTGAGAAGGAATCAACCGCAATCGCCGGCCGGCTGGGCAATCCCGGCTTCGTCGCCAAGGCGCCGGAAGATGTGCTAGCCGAGACGCGGGAACGCAAGGTAGAGCTTGACGTGCAGCGAACGAAGACGGCGGAGGCGCTGAAGCGGCTTGGATAGAAATGAGGTACAGATTGCAAAACTTTACTGTTCGTGATATGTTCTCGTATGGTCCATGATGGGAGAGCCATAGCGAACCTGATTCTGGACAGGTTCGACAGTGAGAAATTCTTAATTTCTAATAAGAAAATCAATAAGTTGATCTTCTTGTGTCATGGATTTTGTTTGGTTCGGTTGGGACGACCTTTGATACGGAATCATTTCGAAGCTTGGACTCGTGGCCCTGTTGTGAGAGTTGTATACGACGCATTTAAAGACTTTGAATGGCAGCCGATTCAAGGACGGGCGCAATTTCTGGATTATGGTGTGGGTAAGTTTTTAAACGTCGATTACTCAGAAATTCCGAACGAGGTAGTCGATTTAGTAGTTAGGGTTAGCGAACATTATGCGAGTTTGAGCGCTAACCAACTTGAGGCTCTCACCCACGAAGAAGGTAGCCCTTGGTCAGAAGTTTGGAATTTGCCAGAAGAAGATCGCGGAATGCGAAATCGCATTCCTGATCGACTTATTCAGGGATATTTTTCAAAAAGATGGGGACAGCGAACATCTACACACTAGACCGAAGGTTCTAGCTATGTTCTGTTATTTTCCCATGATTCGCAGAGGTAGAAAAATATATGAAGAGACGGTTGGTTGTTGAACTCCTGGACGTTGTCCAGTTTGCGGCCCCTAGTATTACTGCTCTCGACTTAGACCTCACGGCAAAGAAGATTATCCATTTTAAGAAAACGGGTACGCCAAGAAGTTACAATATTGCGTTTGATCTTCTGCCAAAGGTAGCGACCGGACTGCTTAGGCGCGAGGATGTTATTGCCTACCTCAATACTCACCACATTGTCGATTGGCGGCCGTTTGTTGAGGATGTTGGAACAAGGCTATTTGATATTTTTTCAGCGATGGGCTGCAGTTGGTATCCCGCTGGGCGAAAGCCAATTGCAACATTCTCAGATGTGTACAGCAAGCCAGCTATTCGCGGAGTCGTAGTTAAAGACGGCGAAGCTCGTCCGTGCCTTATCAATCCGCGAGCGTCTCTTTTTTTAGGCAATGGGAAGAATTTGTCTTTCGTAGGCAGGGGTGTTCACGAACTGCATGTGATTGATGATGTGCAAGCAAAGGGCATGTTGATCATCGATTTAGGTAAGCATCCGGAAACAAATAAAAGAGAAAACAGGCTACATTACTCTGAAGAAATCGAATTAATGTCGCTTGAAGAATTTGAAAGTATTCTTAAAAACTTTATAGAAGCCGTCAAACTTGCGGGCTTTAATGTGACACCAGAAAGCGTTTATACGGTAGGAGATTTGTTCCGAAAACCGACGCATTGAACTGGGTGATCTATCGCTAGACTTAAGGCTTACCAGGTCTACGCTTGACGCGGTCATCTTCTTGGGTGTCAATTTGCATTTATGATCTCCGTCCTCTCCGACCATATCGAAACACCGCTTGGAACGATGCTGCTGCTGGCGCGGGACGGGGCGATGATCGGGCTGGAATTTGATGACCAGCCGGAGCGGGTGGCGCGGGACTTGCGGCTGCGCTATGGCACATCGGAGCGTTTCCCGGCGGATAATCCCAATGGCTTTTCAGACCGCATCCGCGCCTATTTCGCCGGGGATTTTAAAGCCATCGAGGGCATTCCCACCGATGGCGGCGGCACGGAATTCCAGCGCAGGGTGTGGGAGGAGCTCAAGCGCATTCCCTGCGGTGTCACCATATCCTACGGCACGCTGGCCAAGCGCTTGGGCGATGCCAATCTCATGCGGGCGGTGGGCCTTGCCAATGGCCGCAATCCCATTTCCATCGTGGTGCCCTGCCACCGGGTGATCGGGGCGGATGGCTCACTCACGGGCTATGGCGGCGGGCTTCAGCGCAAGGAGTGGCTGCTGAAACATGAAGGCGCGCTGCTGATTTAGACCGAGAGTCGGTTTTCGGGTGGCTCGGCCCCCGTGCCCGATGGCATAGTTGCCCCATGATCACATTTATCGCCATGCCCACCGAAGAAGCCCGTGCCTATCAGGCAGGGGCCGTTGATGCCTATGGATTGCCGCCGGAGCGCCGTGTGTCCGACGGTGACGGGGTTCCCTGCCGCCATTGCCTGCAGGATGTGGCTGCGGGGGAGGACTATCTCATTCTGGCCTACCGGCCGTTTCCTGCGCTCCAGCCCTATGCGAAAACCGGGCCGATTTTCCTTCATGCCAAAGCTTGCGCGCGGGCCGGTGATGCGCATGAAACGCCGGCGATGCTGGCCAGGCGCGCGGCGCATTTGATCAAGGGCTATTCCAGTGACGACCGGATTGTTTACGGCACGGGCAAGATCGTGCCCTCAGCCGCGCTTGATGCGGAGGCTGCCAACATCCTGGAGCGAGAAGACGTGGCGTATGTGCATGTCCGTTCATCGGTGAACAACTGCTACACCTGCCGTATCGAGCGAGCTTAGGCCTTCACGGTTTTCCGGTTGCGCAGGACATGTTCGTGGCCCGCGTCATACAAGGCGCTGTCGCGAAATTCCCGGGCGTCCAGCACATGGCCCACGAGGATGAGCGCGGTGCGGGTGAGCTTGGCGGCCTTTACCAGCTTGGCGATGGTGGAAAGCGTGCCCTTGATGATTTTCTGGTCGGGCCAGGTGACGCGGTAGACGACGAAAACGGGGCAGTCTGCGCCATAATGCGGCGTCAGGGCGCGTTCGACATAGCCGAGATTGCGGATCGACAGATGGATCGCGAGCGTGGCCTTGCTGCGGCCCAGTTCTTCCAGTTCCTCTCCCGGCGGCATGGCCGAGGCCTGCATGGTGGTGCGCGTGAGGATCACGGTCTGGGCGATTTCTGGCAGGGTGAATTCGGTCTTGAGAACGGCGGCGGCGGCGGCGAAGGCGGGCACGCCGGGGGTGACGTCATAGTCAATGCAGAGCTTGTCCAAGCGCCGCATCTGTTCGGCGATGGCCCCATAGATTGAAGGGTCGCCGGAATGGACACGGGCCACATCGTAGCCCTTGGCATGGGCGGCCTGGATTTCCGCGATGATCTCGTCGAGGTGCAGGGGAGCCGTATCGACAACACGCGCGCCTTTGGGGGCTGCCTTCACGATTTCTTCCGGCACCAGCGAACCGGCATAGAGGCACACGGGGCACGACTGGATGAGCCTGAGGCCACGCAGCGTGATAAGGTCGGCAGCGCCGGGGCCGGCGCCGATGAAATGGACGGTCATAAGGTCTCTCGCTTTTTGGCATAGCCGCGGGGCGTGTAGGCGTAGGTTTTGCCATCGCCGCGGGCAAAGGATTTGGATTGGGATGAACCCACCATCACGAGGGTGCGCATGTCGACGTCATCGGGGTTGAAATCCGCGAAGGTCACGATGCGCACATTTTCTTCGGCGCGGCCAAGGTTGCTGGCGATGATCACTGGCGTATCGGGCGGGCGATGGGCTTTCAGGATGGCGAAGGCGCGCTCCAACTGGTCGCGGCGTTTCATTGAGCGCGGGTTATAGAAGGAAATCACGAAGTCGCCTTCGGCGGCGGCCTTCACGCGCTTCTCGATGGCTTCCCACGGGGTGAGCAGGTCGGAGAGCGAAATGCAGCAGAAATCATGGCCGATCATGGCTCCGGCCTTTGCGGCGGCGGCCTGGAAAGCGGAAATGCCGGGGATGACCTCCACGCTGATGCGGTTGGGTTCAAGGTCGATGATCTCATAGACGAGCGCCGCCATGGCATAAATGCCCGCATCGCCGGAGCAGACGAGAGCGACCTGCTTGCCCTGCTTGGCAAGCTCAATGGCGTGGCGGACGCGATCTTCCTCGCCGCCAAGCGGAAAACGATGCTCGATCTGGTCCCGCTTCAGATCTGAAACAAGATCGAGATAGAGACCGTAACCCACCCAATCCGTGGCCATAAATAGTTCATGCACGGCGGCCTGACTTCGTGTCCATTTGCTTCCAGGACCAATGCCGACCACGGCGATGCTTCCCCTCAAGCGGCCGTGCATCTCAACTATTGGCGAAGGCGCGCGGGCAATTGCAACAGTTGCTCGCTTGCTTTTGGTTTTGGGAACAATCAGCTCCGCATCAGGTCCGGCGGCGGCCAGTGCCGCTGCTTCCGCTACGCCGGGGGTACCAACTTCAGACATTACATAGTCCGATGGTGTTTTTAATTTGTGTGCGAGTGCATTCAATTCTTCAGCGGTGAAATAGTTTACATTGTAAAGGGATGATATGGCCGGTTCATCCTCTTTGAGATCGATTGAAGCGTAACTTGCAACGGACTGGATGGAGAGGTTGTTTTCCTTAAGTGTGCTCTTGATAAGAGTCACAACCTCCTCACGACTGGTGCCGCGTTCGCAGCCTACACCAATGGTGAGGGTGTGGGGGTGATAGACAATGTGATTTGGTCCGCCCTTCACAATGTGTTCGGTTGTTTCCACGTGCACTTCACCACCTGCAAGTTTCGTCGCAGTGGCGGATTTCATGTCTTCGGGGTTGGCAAGCGTATAGCCTTCGCGGGGTTCATCGAATGCCGAGCCAAAGCGGACTTCGCTGGCGGTAGTTATGGCGGCATGGCCACTGGTAATTTTTGCGATCTGTGCCGCCAGTGCGTTGGCCCCGTGATGGCCGCCGAGGAGGGGAACGATGGAGGAGCTATCCTCGGCAACGGCGATGACCGGCGGCTCACTTCGCTTGTCGCTGAGATGGGGTGCGATGGCGCGGATGAGGATGCCGCTGGCGCAGAGGCCGATGATGGTATGGCCTTGCTGGAAGAGTAGGGCGAGATGGGCGGTGGCCTTGGCGTAGGAGACATCGCCGCCGCTGACACAATCCGGCGTGTGGATTTCGCCGTTCAGTTCAGCCTTGATTTTTTGCGCAAGCGGCAGCGCTGAGATGCCGAGAATGAAGATGACCGGCTTCACCATGACTCGCCGCCCGTATAGACCAGAATGGTAGTGAAGTAAGGCAGGCTGTCGCCTTCCACGTCTTCCACCTTGCGGATGCGTTCGTTGGGTCGCGTGGCGTTTTCGATGACGGTGGCCTTTGATATCAGGTCAAGCGCCGACAGGATGTTTTTGATTTTGCCGAAGTGGCGGCCCACCTTGATGATGGCGGTGGACTGGGCAGTGAGCAGTTCCTCGCGCAGTCGGTCCGCCTCCAATGTTGCGGGCAGGACTTTCAGTACATCATTGCGGGCCGAGAGCGGGCGCCCCATACGGGCCGCTGCCGCGGTGATGGAGGAAACGCCGGGCACGACGATGGTTTCAAACCGGTCTGCAAGGCGGGCAAAAATATACATGAAGCTGCCGTAGAAGAAGGGATCGCCCTCGCAGAGCATGGCGACATCGCGGCCTGCTTTGAGATGTTCGGTAATGGCGGCGGCGCCCTTGTCATAGGCGTCTTGCGCCGGTTCGCGCTCGGTGCGCATGGGCATATCGATTTTGAGTTCGATTACGTCATCGGGCAGGAAGGGCTTGGCGATATCGCGCGCCGTGCTTTCGCTTCCGTTGGCGGTGAGATAGGCAACAACGGGGGCCATGGAAATGATGCGCCAGGCTTTCACGGTCATCAATTCGGGATCGCCGGGGCCAACGCCGAGGCCATAGAGAATGCCGCTTTTCATGGCTTGATGGCTCTCCATTGGGTGACCGCCATGCGCGGCTTCAGGGCGCGGTAGGGGCCGACGGAGGTAAGATATGCCACATCAAGGCGTACCAAATCGCCACCGTGTCTTTCCTGCAGGTCATAGAGGTGCATTTCACCCTCGATAGTGACGACATTGGCCACCATGCGGCCACCGGATTTCAAATGTTCCCAGGCGGTTTCAAAAACCCCGGGAATGCCAACGCCACCACCGATGAACACGGCGTCGGGGCGGGGCTTGCCCTGCAAGGTATCGGGGACTTCACCCGCAATGATTTTCAGGCGTGGGGTGCCCAGTTGATCGGCGTTCGTCGCAATCATTTTCAAGCGGTCTTCATGCTGTTCGAAGGCCAGGGCTTCGCAGCCCCGTGTGGAACGCATCCATTCGATAGCTACCGAGCCGCAGCCTGCACCCACATCCCAGAGCAGTTGATCGGGGGCGGGCGCTAGGGCGGCAAGGGTGGCGGCGCGGACTTCGCGTTTTGTGAGCTGGCCATCATGGACAAACGCCTCATCAGGCAGGCCTGCAAGGCGCGACCAGATTTTTGCAATTGCGCTGGCCACACATTCCACGGCCAATGTATTGAGATCGGAGAATTTCTGTTTCGGCACAGAGTCAGCCACAAAACTGGTTTGTGCTTCACGCGCGCCGCCCAAGTTTTCCAGTACAGTGAGCGAACTCTTATCGAACCCGCGCGCCATTAGCCGCCGTGCCACTTCGGGAATGGTGCTGGCGTCGGCGGTAAGGACGATCAGTTTTGCGCCGGGCTGGATGAAGGCTTCGATGTTGGCTGCATCGCGCCCGTGCAGGGTGAGCGTGTCGCAATCGGGCAGAGACCAGCCCACGCGGGCTGCGGCATGGGAGAAGGCCGAAAGATGGGGGATGATGGTCATCTCCGCGAAGGGAATGAATTCTAGCAGTTTCCGGGCCACGCCATAATTCATGGGATCTCCGGTAGCGAGGATCACCGTGTTGCGGCCGCGCAGCGGCTTCATTTGGTCCACGACGGCGGAGAAGGGCTGCGGCCATTCCAGACGCTTGGCTTTCAGCGCGGGGAGAAAACCGAGAAGGCGCTCGGAGCCCACGACCACATCCGTATTCTGCAGCGCCAGTTTGGCGCTGGCGGACAGGCCTTCATGGCCATCCTCGCCCATGCCGATGATGGTGAGCCATTTGGTCATGTGAGGCCTTTCGACAGGCCGTTGACGCAGGCTGCTGCCATGGCGGAGCCGCCGCGGCGGCCGAGGATGGTGGCGTAGGGAATACCCCTCGGATTCTTTACAAGCTCGTCTTTCGATTCCGCCGCTCCGATAAAGCCCACTGGGAAGGCGGCAATGGCGGCGGGCCTTGGGCCGCCCGCATCGATCATTTCGAGCAGGGCAAAGAGCGCGGTGGGTGCATTGCCGATCACCACAAGGGCACCTTCCAGATGGGGCGACCACAAATCCACTGACGCGGCGGAGCGCGTGGTTTGTTTGGCAATGCCAATTTCGCGGGCCCGGGGATCGTTCAGGGTGCAGATGACCTGAAGCGCCTTGTCGATAATCCCGTGGCGCAGCATTTCGGCATCGGTCAGAATTGGCTTGGCCAGGGCCTTGGTTGCCACCGCGACAAAATCCTCTGATGTCCGCAGATCGCCCACGATGTCGGTCATGCCGCAAGCGTGGATCATGCGAATGGCGATGGCTTCCGCGCTCACCGGCAAACCGGATAGATCAGTTTCGCCGCGAATGATGGCGAATGATTTTTCATAGATGGCCGATGGGTTGCGGAGGTAATCCATCATTTTTTCTTCATGCTCAAAGGGCCAAGCGGATGCTTGGCATGGGGGTAGGGCGCATGGGTGTGGCCATCGTCATGGGAATGATCATGGCCGTGTTCATGGCCGTGATCATGCGCGTGGTTCACGATTTCAAACGGGCCCTTGGCGTTGATGCCTTCCACATGGTGGTGGTGGCTTTCCTGCACGGCGCCGACATCGGCCTCAAAACCCAGAACAGCTGTGCGGTATTTGCACATCTGGCAGTTCATGGCGATGTCGCCGGTGAGGATTTGCTGCACACGCTCGACGAAGGTGTCGATCACGGCGGGATGGTCGTTGAGATAGGGAGCCTTGATGAATTCGATTCCGGGATGACGCTTTGCCACCTCATCGGTGGCGTCATAGATGCGCTGGACGAGAATGCCAGTGAAGAGGAAATAGGGGAAAACGATGATGCGTTTGTAGCCCAGGCGCGCCGCGTGCTCTAGGCCAGGGTCCACCAGCGGGAAAGTCACTCCAGAGTATGCCGTTTCGGCCCAGCCGAAGCCGAAGCCTTCCCAGAGAATGCGGGTGACTTTCGAGACATTGGAATTGGCGTCGGGATCGGAGGCGCCACGGCCCACGACGACGAGCAGGGTTTCATGCAGCGGCACCTTCGACGGGTTGGCATCAAGGGCTTCCTGAATGCGGTCGCCGGCGGCGCGCATCATCTTGGGATCGATGCCCAGTTCCTTGCCGTAATCGATTTTCAGGCCATTGCTGGCGGCATAGGTGTTGAGCACGGAGGGAATGTCATTCTTGGCGTGGCCCGCCGCGAAAAGCATGCCGGGCACGGCGAGCACCCGCTCCACGCCCTTGGCCTTCAACGCGTCAAGCCCATTGCGGATGATCGGCGTTGCAAATTCGAGGTAGCCGTATTCCACCGGGTATTGCGGCAAGCGCTTCCTGAGATGCCCGGAGAGCACGGCGAACTCGGTGACCGCATCGGTATCCCGGCTGCCATGGCCACACAGCATAACGCCCAGTTTGGTCATTTTTCCTGCCTTCCATAAATCAGCGTTGCCAGTGATGGCCACGGAAGGCAGCTCCGGCTTTGACTCCTTGAGAGGTAAGCCGCACCGGAATAGCTTTCAGTCCCTCGAGGGGAACGCTGCTGATGGCCTCTTCATAGGCGCTAGCGGGAATCTGGACAAGGATAGAAACGGCGGCTTATGGTGCGCTCACGGCATGGCAGGTATTGGAGATTCCCCAATGGAAACGGTAAAATTCACCCAGATGAAAGATGGCGACCGGGAAGATTATGCCTTCCTTAATACCCATGAACTGGAATATGCGGCGGGAACGGCGGACCGGCTGCTGAACGCCATGGTCGACCTCGACAAATCCATTTCCGGCTACAAGATCACGCGGCTTAGCCATTCGCTGCAGGCGGCCACGCGGGCGTGGAAGGAGGGAGCCGACGTTGACTGGGTGGTATGCGCGCTCCTTCATGACATCGGCGATATCTTTGCGCCCTACAACCATGATGAATATGCGGCCACGATCCTGCGGCCCTTCGTGCGCGAGCAATGCGCCTGGGTGGTGCAGACCCATGGCGATTTCCAGATGGTTTATTACGCGCAGCATGTGGGCGGAAATCCCAACAAGCGCGATGCGTTCAGGGGCAATCCCTATTTCGATGATTGCGCCGAATTCTGCGAGAGGTGGGACCAGAACAGTTTCGATCCGGACTATGAAACCAAGCCCTTGGAATTTTTCGCGCCTCTGGTGCGGGAAGTTTTCGCGCGGAAGGCCTATGCTGCCGACGTGATCAAAAAAGGCGTGCGGGTGAAGCTTTCCGATTCAGCAACGGCGGCCCAGCGCAAGGCCGCGTAGTCGTCATGCGGATTATCCTGTTCCTGCTCCTGTTGTGCTCACCGGCGTTTGCCGCTGAGTGGACGGATTATTCAAACCCGCGCTTCGGAGTCAGCATCGAAGTGCCACCGGGATTTGTGAATGATGTGCCGGAGCCTGAAAATGGTGACGGATTGACGTTTCACTCGACCGATGGACAAGCGGTGCTGCTGGTCTGGGGCGGCAACCTGACGGACGGGGACTTCAAACTTGATTCCGAGATCCGACTCAACCGGGAACTGGATAACGACTGGCAGGTTTCCTACCGTAAGGAATCTGGCAATGACTGGTCGGTTTATTCCGGAAGCATGAGTGGCCGCATCATGTACGCCCGCTCACTTTCATCGTGTAAGGGAACGCAGGCCGTTCATTTTCGCATTGAGTATCCGGAAGCACAGAAGAAAGACTATGATCCCATTATTGAACGCCTCAGCAAATCGTTGAAGGCCGTTCCCGCTTCGGATTGCCCTTAAAACTCAATCCCGGCCTGCGCCTTCACGCCGGAGCGGAAGGGGTGTTTGATCAGCTCCATCTCGGTCACGAGGTCGGCGATTTCGATGAGTTCTTCCTTGGCGTTGCGGCCAGTGACGACGATGTGCTTGTCGGAGGGCCGGTTTTTCAGAACCTCCAGCACTTCCGCCAGCGGCAGGTAATCATAGCGCAGAACGATGTTGAGTTCATCGAGCATGACCATTTTGTAGCCGGGATCGGCAATCATGCGCTTGGCCTCTTCCCAGCCGGCGCGCGCATGGGCGATGTCACGGTTGATGTCCTGGGTTTCCCAAGTGAAGCCTTCGCCCATGGCCTTGATGGTCACAAGCTCGGGGAATTTTTCCAGCACGGTGCGCTCGCCCGTGCCCCAGGAGCCCTTGACGAATTGGATGACGCCGGCCCGCATGCCGTGGCCGATATGGCGGAATACCATGCCGAAGGCGGCGGTGGATTTTCCCTTGCCCTTGCCGGTGTGGACGATGAGCAGACCGCGCTCAATGGTCTTGCCCGCCATGATCTTTTCGCGGGCGGCTTTCTTCTTGGCCATCTTGTCGTGATGGCGTACGGCGTCAATTTCTTCGGTCATTGCTGGAGGTCCCTGAGCAGATCATAGGCTGAATTGAGGCGGGGTGTCCAAAGGCCGCGGGAGGCTGCCTCTTCAAAGCGCTGGGCGATTTCCTTCAGCGCGGCAGGGTTGTTGATCTCGATGAACTCGCGGGTGTCGTCGTCCGCGAGGAAAGCATCATAGGCCAGATCGAAGTGATGGGTTTTGACCGCGCCGGTGGTGGCGGCAAAGGCAAACATGTAATCAACGGTGGCGGCGATCTCGAAGGCACCCTTGTAACCATGGCGCTTCACGCCGGTAATCCATTTGGGATTCACCACGCGCGAGCGCATGATGCGGCCCACCTCTTCCTCCAGCGTGCGGATCACCGGGCGTTCGGGGCGCGAGTGGTCATTGTGATAGACGCGGGGCTGGGTGCCGGAGGCGGCTTCAACCGCTGCCGACATTCCGCCTTCGAACTGATAATAATCGTCGCTGTCCAACACATCATGCTCGCGGTTGTCTTGGTTGTGGACAACGGCTTCGATGTTCTTGAGGCGCTGGGTGAACTGGGCTTCGTCCTGGACGCCGGCTTCGCGCGCCCCATAGGCGAAGGCGCCCCAGGTGACGTAAGCGGCGGCGAGGTCACCGCGCTCGGTCCAGATTTTTTCGTCGATGAGGGCCTGCAGGCCCGCGCCATAGGCGCCGGGTTTGGAGCCGAATATGCGGTAGCCCGCCATTTGCCTGGCGTCGGTCTCGCTGATGCCGGACTTTTGCAGGCCCAGGGCTTCAGCCGCCATGCGGGCGGCGATGGGGTTATCGAATTCATCTTCCTCAAGGGCGCCGATGGCGCGGATAGCCTTGTCCAGCAATTCGATCTGGGCGGGGAAGGCATCGCGGAAGAAGCCTGAGATGCGCAGCGTCACATCCACGCGAGGGCGGCCCAGCTTGGCCAGTGGAATGATATCGAAACCGGTGACGCGCCAGCTCGATGGCTCCCAGACGGGTTTTGCGCCCATGAGCGCCAGGGCCTGGGCGATATCATCGCCACCGGTGCGCATGTTGGAAGTTCCCCAGGCGGAAAGGCCAAGGGCTTTGGGGTATTGGCCGAAGTCCTGGAAGTGGCGGACGAGCATGTCCTCGGCGGATTTCTGGCCGAGGGTCCAGGCGGTGGGGGTGGGCACGGTGCGATTGTCGAGGGAATAGAAATTGCGGCCCGTAGGCAACACATCAAGTCTTCCGCGCGTTGGGGCGCCGGAGGGGCCGGGAGCCACGCGCCTTCCGTCCAATCCGGTGAGAAGCGCTTCCATCTCGCTAGGCCCGCAGGCGCGGAGGGCGGGGCGGATGACCGTGTCGATCTTCTCGATTACGGTTTTTACATTCGCCTTGTCAGCGCCGCGGATGCTTGGGCCGAGTTCGTTGTACTGGACGATGGGTCCCGGTTTCCGCCGTGCGGGCATGAGCAGGGCCTGGGCGCAGGCTTCCAGCCGTTCCACCGTGTCGCCATTGGTGCGCCAGGGTGAATTCACGAGCTTGAGGAGGGCCACAGGTTTTTCGCCGGTCCAGCGGTCCGACATGACACAGGCCAGGGGATCAAATCCCTCAAAGCCAAAATCCTTGGCTAGCGCCCGTATAAGCGACTGGTCGCCGCCTTCGCCAAGGCCGCGCTGCACGCGAGTCAGCGCCACGAGCAGGTCAGCTTCTTGCGCGCCGGTGGGCGAGGTGCCGAGAATGTGCAGGCCGTCCCTGATCTGCGCTTCCTTGAGGTCGCAGAGATAGGCATCGAGCCTGGTCAAATCGCTGTCGTCGTCCCCCGTGAAGCCCGCGTCGAGGTCAAGCCTGTTGCTGCGGGTGAGATCGAGAATGTCCTTCTTGAGGGCGGCAAGCCTGCGGCGGTCAAGGCCGGAGGCGAGATAGTATTCATCCACCAGCGCTTCCAGATCCTTCAACGGGCCATAGGTTTCAGCCCGGGTGAGTGGCGGGGTGAGATGATCGATGATCACCGCCGAGGCGCGGCGCTTGGCCTGGGTGCCTTCGCCGGGATCGTTGACGATGAAGGGATAGAGTTGGGGCAGAGGACCGTGGGCAATTTCAGGATAGCATTCGGTGCTCAGGCCATTGGCTTTGCCCGGAAGCCACTCCAGATTGCCATGCTTGCCATTGTGGATGAGCACGTGGGCCTTGAAGCTGTGGCGCAGCCAGAAATAGAAGGCGAGATAACCGTGGGGCGGAACCAGCGCCGCGTCATGGTAGGTGGCCTTGGGATCGATGTTGTAACCACGGGCCGGCTGGATGCCGATGGCCACATTGCCGAAGGTGAGCACCGCGAGATGAAACGCGCCATTGCGGAAGAAGGGATCGGTTTCCGGAATATCCCAGCGCGAGGTGATCTGTTCACGGACGGAATAGGGAAGTTCGACAAAGTATTTCTGGTATTCCGCTAGTGACATGCAATGCACCTTCTCATCATGACCGGGCTTGACCCGGTCATCTTCCGCAGAAGATACCCGGCTCAAGGCCGGGTACGATGAGAGTTTTGTTTGGCGTGTCCGCTGGAGGGCTTCAATCAACTCATTGCCGCTGGCGGGAATTTCGCCAACGTCATAGCACGCCTCCTGCATCGCCTTCAGCATGGCGATGGTGCTGGCCGGCGTATCATAGCCCACGCCATTGGCGATGCGGCCATCGCGGTTGGGATAGTTGGCCAGGATGATCGCCACCTTGCGGTTGATGGATTCCCGGTGGCGCAGCGCAATCCAGTTCGCCGCGAGATCCGCCACAAACTCGACCCTGTCCGCCAAAGGCTTGTAGGTCACGACGCGGCTTTGGGTGGCTTCATGGTAGAAACTGTCGCTCTTGAAGGAAATGGCACGGGAATGAATGCGGCCATCGAGTTCGGGGAGCACCACGTTCATGGCGA
>JBBQNU010000067.1:0-15170 GCA_038330285.1 Hyphomicrobiales bacterium
TTGGCAAGGACTTTTCCTCGTCCCTTCCGAGATACTGGAAGGTGAGATCATCGCCCTTGAGGAGGATGCGCACGGTGCCGCCCTTGGTGAGCTTGCCGAAGAGGACTTCCTCCGCCAGCGGCTTCTTAATGTGCTCCTGAATGACTCGCGCCAGCGGCCTTGCGCCCATCTGCTGGTCGTAGCCCTTTTTGGCCAGCCAATCGGCGGCTTCGGTTGAGAGCTCGATGTTGATCTGGCGCTCGGATAATTGCGCTTCGAGCTGGAGGATGAATTTCTCCACCACCTTGCGGACGATTTCCGGCGGCAGGTGGCCGAAGGCGATCGTTGCATCAAGCCTGTTGCGGAATTCCGGGGTGAACATGCGGGTGATGGCTTCGTTGTCATCACCTTCGCGCACGGAACTGCCGAAGCCGATTGCCTCGCGGGCCATGTCCTGGGCGCCGGCATTGGTGGTCATCACCAGGATCACGTTACGGAAATCTACGGATTTGCCGTTGTGGTCGGTGAGCTTGCCGTGGTCCATGACCTGCAACAGGATGTTGTAGAGATCGGGGTGGGCCTTTTCGATTTCATCGAGCAGCAGCACGCAGTGCGGATTCTGGTCAATGCCATCGGTAAGCAGGCCGCCCTGGTCGAAGCCGACATAGCCCGGGGGGGCGCCGATAAGACGGGAGACACTGTGGCGCTCCATGTACTCCGACATGTCAAAGCGCAGCATGTGGACGCCCAAGACTTCCGCCAGGCGCTTGGCCACTTCGGTTTTGCCAACGCCAGTGGGGCCGGAGAAGAGATAGGAGCCGATGGGCTTTTCCGGCTCGCGGAGGCCGGCGCGCGCCAGCTTTATGGCCGAGGTCAGGGCTTCGATGGCCTTATCTTGGCCGAAGACCAGCCGCTTCAGTTCGGTGCTGAGGTTTTTCAGAACCGTGGCATCGTCCTTGGAGACGGTTTTGGCCGGAATGCGCGCCATGGTGGCGATGGTGGCTTCGATATCGGCCACGTCGATTATCTTCTTGCGCTTGGATTCGGCAACAAGCATGAGAGACGCACCGGTTTCGTCGATGACGTCGATGGCCTTGTCCGGCAATTTGCGGTCGCTCATGTAGCGCGATGACAATTGCACGGCACTTTCGATGGCCTCGTTGGTGTAGGTCACCTTGTGGAATTCCTCGTAATAGGGCTTGAGGCCCTTGAGGATGGCGATGGCATCGGGCAGCGAGGGCTCGTTCACGTCAATTTTCTGGAAGCGGCGGACAAGGGCCCGATCCTTTTCGAAGTGCTGGCGGTATTCCTTGTAGGTGGTGGAGCCCATGCAGCGGAGATTGCCGCCCGCCAAAGCAGGCTTCAGCAGGTTGGAGGCATCCATGGCGCCGCCGGAGGTGGCACCGGCACCAATTACGGTGTGGATTTCGTCGATGAACATGATGGCGCCTGGGCGGGCTTCGATTTCCTTAATCACGGCCTTAAGGCGCTCTTCAAAATCGCCGCGATAGCGGGTGCCGGCAAGGAGCACGCCCATGTCGAGCATGTAGATGGTGCAATTCTTCAGAACGTCAGGCACTTCGCCGTTGATGATCTTGCGGGCGAGGCCTTCGGCGATTGCCGTTTTGCCCACGCCGGGATCGCCCACGAAGAGCGGGTTGTTTTTCTGCCTGCGGCAGAGAATCTGGATGGTGCGGTTGACTTCGTTTTCGCGGCCAATGAGCGGATCGATCTTGCCCTCGGCGGCTTTCTTGTTGAGATCGATGCAATAGGCCTCAAGGGCATCGGCATCGCCCTTCTTCTTGGCGCCGCCATCGGCCCCATCACCCTCGCCGCCACCACCGGTGCCGGACTGCTGGTCCTGGTCAACGCCGCGCACGGGACGGGCTTCACCCATCCCTGCCCGCTTGGCAATGCCGTGGGAGATATAATTCACCGCGTCATAGCGGGTCATGTCCTGCTCCTGCAGGAAGAAGGCGGCATGGCTTTCGCGCTCGGCAAAGATGGCGACCAGCACATTGGCGCCGGTTACTTCCTCGCGGCCAGAGGACTGCACATGGATGACGGCGCGCTGGATGACCCGCTGGAAGCCGGCGGTAGGTTTTGATTCGAGGACGTCATCGGAAACCAGATTGGCCAGTTCGGTATCGACATAGTTCACAAGGCTGTTGCGCAGCTCATCCACATTCACGTTGCAAGCGCGCATGACCGCTACCGCATCCTTGTCCTCAATGAGCGACAAAAGCAGGTGTTCCAGCGTGGCGAATTCATGGTGGCGCTCATTGGCAAAGGCCAAGGCGCGGTGGAGGGCTTTTTCGAGGCTTCGTGAAAACGTGGGCAACTTTTTGCTCCTTCCGGATCCTGCGGAATTTGCCCGGTCTCAAATGGGCGGCCCGCACGAACTGAGTGATTTGGACTTCATTATATAGGCATTTTTGCGGACTTGGGGAGTGGTCCCTAAAAAATAGATTTAATGATGGGTTTTTCGGCAGATGAACGGAATCTGAACAGCCGGTTAAGGCAGGTTTCAGGGTGTATTGCCTATTAACCGCGCCATCGAAACACAAATACCCATCAAGGAAACAGAATCGTGATCAGCCTCGCTCTTACCCACCGCAACCCCGCCCCGTCGTTCCTCAAGAGCGCGCTGACGGACTTTCGCCGGATGCGCTTGCGTTCTGCCCAGCGCAAGCATTTGCTGGCACTTGACGACTACCTGCTCCGCGACATGGGCCTCGACCGCCACGACGTGATGCGCGGCAAGTTCTAATTCAACGCAAAATGGACCGAAAAATCATGACCACCGCTTCATTATCCAACCGGGCCGAAGTATCGGCCTTCTCCTTCGTCCAGGACGCCATCAAGGGCTTCCGCCGTGGCCGCGCCCGCGCTGCCCAGCGCCGGCACTTGCTGAGCCTCGACGACAAGCTGCTGCGCGACATGGGGCTGACCCGCCTCGATGTGTTGAACGGCGATTTCTAAAACCCTAACCCAAACCCAAAAAACAGGACCTATTTAATTATGACCGCGACTATCCTTACTGCCCGTACCAACGCTTCCACCCTTTCGTTCCTTAAGGACGCCGTTTCTAGCATGCGCCGGGTTCGGGAACGTTCCGCCGCCCGCGCCATGCTGCTCGGCCTCGACGAGCGCATGCTGACCGACATCGGCTTGACCCGCCATGATGTGTTGAACGGCCGTTTCTAACCAAGCCCGCGATTAACGTAGAGGCAGGGGCGCTTTAGGCGCCCCTATTCTTTTTCCATGGTGCATTGCAGGGGCTGTTGGTGCTTCTTGGCGAAATCCATCACCTGGGTAACCTTCGTCTCGGCAATCTCAAAGGTATAGACGCCGCAGACGCCCACACCCTTCTGGTGGACATGAAGCATGATGCGGGTGGCTTCCTCGGCCGACTTCGAAAAAAACTGCTGCAGCACATGGACGACGAATTCCATGGGCGTGTAGTCGTCATTCAGCAGCAGCACCTTGTAGAGGCTGGGTTTCTTGGTCTTGGGCTCGGTGCGGGTGATGACCCCGACCTGCCCGCCACCATCCCTATGTGAATCTTTTTGCGCCATGGAGGGGATTATATAGGCTCTCATGGCAAAATTGGGAGGGGGTGAGGCAAAAGTGACTAATTGGCTGAATTTTGGGCAAAGTTTGCCCGGCGATGGAAACGGTTATGCCGTTTTGGGAGTGGTAAGTAGTGTCAATCGTTAAATTCCTACAACTGCAAAATCTCGGGTAACTGTCTGGCCCTTCCCGTAGCAACACATAAAAACAAGAATCTGGTAACAATGGCCTTTGCAGCACTGAGTCTGCGAAGTAAGCTTAAATTTGGGGACAGGTATAAAATGCCGAAACGAGCTGTAAAAACGCCGAAACCAACACTTTTGCTGGCTGACGCTTTTGACTTCCTTGGTACCCTAAAACCCAATTTCGTCGATCTTATTGTATCATCTCCGCCCTATTTTATGGGTAAGGAATATGACACGTCATTAAAAATTGAAGATTTTATTGAGCGCCACACGCGACTGCTACCTCTTCTCTTTCGAGCGTTGAAGCCTGGGGGAAATCTGTGTTGGCAGGTAGGACATCACGTTCGTAAGGGAGTAACAACCCCTCTAGATGCGGTAGTTTATTCAGTTTTTTCTGCCGAACCTGAATTTTTGCTCCGTAATAGAATTGTCTGGACTTTCGGACACGGCGTTCACGCGCGAGATAGGTTCAGCGGGCGTTTCGACAGTGCTTTTATCGACCAGTATCAAAAAATACTTCGGTTCGTCCCACGATATGTTGAGGCCGCGACATAAACTCGTGTTGGTTCAAATATCCAGCCCCTCTTCACTCACAAACTCGGCGCGTTCGGAGATGAAGTTGAAGCGCTCCTCCGGCTTGTTGCCCATGAGCTGTTCGACGAGTTTGGCGGTTGAGGCGCGTTCGGCGTCTTTCAGGGTCACCTGAAGCAGGAGGCGTTTGGCGGGGTCCATGGTGGTTTCCTTGAGCTGGGAGGCCAGCATTTCGCCGAGGCCTTTGAAGCGGCCGACTTCGACCTTGCCCCTGCCACCGAACACGGTTTTCAGCAATTCGTCCTTGTGCTGATCATTCCTGGCGTAGGTGGTTTTGCCGCCCTGCGTGAGGCGGTACAACGGCGGCACAGCGAGATAGAGGTGGCCCTGGTCGATGAGCAGCGGCATCTGGCGGTAAAAGAAGGTGATGAGCAGCGAGGCGATGTGGGCGCCGTCCACGTCGGCGTCGGTCATGATGATGACCTTGTCGTAGCGGAGGTCGTCTTCCCTATAGCTCGTGCCGGTGCCTGCGCCCAAGGCCTGGATCAAGTTTGAGATTTGCTGGTTGGCTGCGATTTTGTCTTTCGTTGCACTTGCCACGTTCAGGATTTTTCCGCGCAACGGGAGAATGGCCTGGTTGACGCGGTTGCGCCCCTGCTTGGCGGAGCCCCCTGCACTATCGCCTTCCACGATGAAAAGCTCCGAGCCTTCCGCCTGGGTGGCTGAACAATCGGACAATTGCCCGGGAAGCCTGAGCTTGCGCACCGCCGTCTTGCGGCCCACTTCCTTTTCGGCGCGGCGCCTGATGCGCTCATCGGCACGCTCGATGATCCAGTCGAGCAGCCTGTCGGCCTGAGCGGGGTGGCCGGTGAGCCAGTGATCGAAATGATCGCGCACGGCATTTTCGACGATGCGCAACGCCTCGACGGAGGCGAGCCTGTCCTTGGTCTGGCCCTGGAATTCTGGTTCCCGGATGAAGACGGAGAGCAGCGAGCCGGAGGACGTCATCACGTCATCGGCGGTGACCGCGTTGGCGCGCTTGTTGTTGCTGAGTTCGGCATAATTCTTCAGCGAGCGGGTGAGCGCGGTGCGGAAGCCCTGTTCATGGGTGCCGCCATCTGCCGTTGGAATGGTGTTGCAATAGGAGGACGAGAAGCCGTCATCGCCGCCGAACCAGGCGACGGCCCATTCGACATTGCCGTGGCCGCCTTCCTTTTCCACCTTGCCTGAAAAGATTTCATCGACGACGCGGGTTTTGCCTTCCAGGCGTTCCTCGAGAAAATCCTTCAGGCCGCCGGGGAAATGCAGCACGGCCTTTTCCGGGGTTTCCTTGTCCTTGATATGGGATGGATCGCATTGCCAGCGAATTTCCACGCCACCGAAGAGATAGGACTTGGAGCGCGACATGCGGTACAGCCGGGCGGCGGAAAATTCCGTGTTGCCCTTGCCGAAGATCTGCGCGTCGGGCTTGAAGCGCACCATGGTGCCGCGCCTGCCGGAAATTTTGCCAAGGGACTGGATTTTTCCCAGCGGAATGCCGCGGGCATATTCCTGCTTATAAAGCTGTTGGCCACGGGCCACTTCGACGATACAGTGTTCGGAGAGCGCGTTCACCACGGAGACGCCCACGCCATGGAGGCCGCCGGAGGTTTCATAGACCTTCGAGTCGAACTTGCCGCCGGCATGGAGCGTAGTCATGATCACTTCAAGGGCGGACTTGTTCTTGAACTTGGGGTGCGGGTCGATGGGAATGCCACGGCCGTTGTCGGTGACGGCGAGGTAGCCGTCCGCACTGTATGTCACGTCAATCCAGGTGGCGTGGCCGGCGACCGCCTCGTCCATGGCGTTGTCGATGACTTCGGAGAAGAGATGATGCAGGGCCTTTTCATCGGTGCCGCCGATATACATGCCCGGCCTGCGGCGGACGGGCTCCAACCCCTCCAGCACCTCGATGTCAGCGGCGGTATATTGCTCCTCGCCCCGGGTTTTGGCCGTGGCCTTGGCCGAAGATTTTGTAACGGTGGGCAGGTTACCGAAAAGATCGTCTGTATTCTTGGCCTTGGCCATATTTCAAAGTTCCCGAATCGTTTCGGCCACTATGGCGAAGCGGGGGGGAAAGCTCAAATATCGTTAAACAGGCTGGTGAACTCGGTGCGGGCGTGGCTTACGATGATCCCGGCCAGCAGGCGGCTGGCCATGCCACCAGACGGCGGTACGCGGCGGGGATCAAACGGTTCCGGGTGGTCATGAACCATCGCAACGTGGGTTGGCTGGAAATCCAGGCCACCCAGCGCCTCCGCCCAGGTTTTTTCCGTCCGTACCAACCCAATGGCCACGGCAATAACCATGGCGGCGATGGGCGGGAGAGAACGGATTTTCTTGTTGTTTGGGCGGGTCATCATGCATTCCTTTGAACTTGAGGCTGTTCTAAGGGGTGCTGCCTGTATGAAACCTGAGCCGGCAATTCATTTTGGGTTCATGTGGAGTACACGCGCTGGACGCTTGACAATGGGCCGCACCCCATGTTTCCTGTGAGACAACAAAGTTGCCCCGTAGCAAATGAGTCTAACAGGGGCGGTAGCGCAAGGTGCGGGGAAAAAAGCGCTATACGCTGGAGGGAACACTTATGGGTGACAATCTCAGCTCGCTGACTGTCATATTTACAGAATTCTATTACTGGGTGACAGTCGTATTCATGTTTCTCATCCATGTGGGCTTCTGCATGTATGAAACCGGCGCCTCGCGCCGGAAGAACCATTTGCACACCTTGATGAAGAACACGATGGCGATCCCGCTGGTCACCGTCACGTTCTACTTCTTCGGCTGGTGGATCTATTTTGCATTTATCAACGGCCCGGGAATTACTGGCGGCATGACCTCCGCCCAGTTTGCCGAACCCTGGAGCCCGCTGATGGCAACCCATCTTTCGGGGCCATCACCAGCGCTTGGCGTTCCGGCGGATGGCCTTGAAGGAGCTGCCTACTGGCACCGCCTCAACGGTGTGTTCTGGGCGGCATTCCTGCTGTTCTCGATCACGACGGCCTCAATCATATCGGGCGCGATCATCGAACGGGCCCGGGTTGGCGCTTTCTGGATCGTCGCTGTGCTGATTGGCTCGGTCGCGTGGATCCTTGACGCTTCCTGGGGCTGGCATCCCGGCGGCTGGATGGTGAAGCTGCTGGGGTACCATGATGCCTATGCGTCTGGTGTGGTTCATGCCATCGCTGGTGGTGCGGCACTGGCGTTTCTTATTGTGCTAGGGCCGAGAATTGGCAAATTCCAGGCCGACGGGACGCCACGCGACATACCCCCACACAATCCCTGGCTGGTGACGATTGGGCTGTTCCTGATCTACACGGGCTTCTGGGGCTTCTATGCGGCCTGCAACATTCCGGTCATTTCGCCAGCGGCAATTGCCGGCCAGATCACCGGAGAGACCTGGACCGCAACCAACAGAGACCTGGCGCCCACCACGCTTTCGGCGATCACCTTCAACTTCCTCATGTCGCTCTCGGGCGGCATGCTGGCGGGCTACGTGATTTCCAAGGGCAACCCCTTCTGGACCTATTCCCTGGGGCTGTGCGGCGTCATCTCGGCTTCAGCCGGAAATGACCTTTATCATCCGATCCAGGCCATGCTGATCGGTGCCATCGTGCCCTGCATTGTCTACAAGCTGCACTACTGGGTCGAGAACCGCTTCAAGCTCGACGACGCGGTGGGGGCTGTCGCGGTGCATGGCTACGGCGGCTTCCTCGGTGTGGTAGTAGCGGGCTTCATGCTCTGGGGCCAACCGTCGTCACCTTATGAGGGCTACGCGGCGATCAATCCGCTGGGCAACTTCATCGGGGCCTGCATCATGGTTGCGCTGGGCTTCATCCCGACGTTTATCGTGGTCAAAATCCTCGATGGCGCAAACCTCCTTCGGGTGCCGAGGGAAGTTGAACTTGTGGGCCTCGATTTCGAAGACAGAGAAGCTTACGACGCCGCGGTGGCCGATATCACCGCTGCCGAACGCGCAATGATCAAGTAAGGAGAACGGAACATGTCGACGAATGGAATGACGTCTTGGGCCGTCGATCTCAAGGATGTGGGTGCCATCTATCCCTTTCAGGGATCGGAGACCCTGCTGGTAATCATTGGGATCGCCTTATGGATCGGGTGGCACGTCTGGCAAATCCGCCATGAGAACGCCGAGCTCGCTTCCGAGAAGAAGCGCGGCACCGGCGAAAAGGCGCGGAAGTTCATAGACCGCTACTGATCACTTAACACTTTCATTTCGGGGCGCTGCAAAGGAAAGCAGCGCCCCCTCTGCGTTGGCCAGCGGGCCTAAAAATTCTGTATCATTGGCTTCTTGCCTGCGTTAAAAAACTCCCGTTTTGACAATGGCTAAGGGAGTTTTGATGAATGAATAAATGGCCCGTGCACGCGACCTGGAATGGCCCCATCGTGATGATCGGCTTTGGTTCCATCGGCCGGGGAAGCCTGCCGCTGATCCTGCGCCACATTGCCTGCGACAAGGCAAAGATCACGGTCATTGACCCTTCGGCGGCGTGGAGCCATCTGGTTGAAAAGGAAGGCATAGCCTTCGTCAAGCAGGCCCTCACCAAGCAGAACTACAAATCCATCCTGACCCCGCTGTTGACCGCCGGCCCCGGGCAGGCGCTGATTGTCAACCTTACCGTGGACGTGGGCTCCATCGACATCATCAAGCTGGCGCGCGAGACGAACTCGCTGTGCATCGATACGGTGAATGAGCCGTGGCCTGGCTTTTACTACAACACCAAGCTCGATAACGCCGATCGCACAAACTACAAGGTGCGCGAAGACCTGCTGGAGGTGAAGCGCAAGCTGGGGCCCGGCCCCACGGCCGTTTCGTGCTGCGGGGCGAACCCGGGCATGGTGTCCTGGCTGGTGAAACAGGCGCTTCTTGATCTGGCCCGCGACTTGAAAGCTGCAGTCAAGGAACCCACCACCCGCGAGGCCTGGGCGAAGCTGATGAAGCGGCTTGGCGTGAAGGGCATTCACATTGCCGAGCGCGACACCCAGCGCGCGAAGAATCCGAAACCGCTTGATGTGTTCATCAACACATGGTCCGTCGACGGATTTGTTTCTGAGGGCCTGCAGCCCGCCGAACTGGGCTGGGGAACGCACGAGAAGAAGCTGCCTTACGACGGCAAGAGACACAAGAAGGGCACGGGTGCCGCGATCTATCTCACGCGTGCGGGCGCTGATACGCGGGTGCGGAGCTGGGTTCCCACGGCGGGCGCGCATTTCGGCCTGCTGGTTACCCACAACGAAGCCATTTCCATTTCGGATTATTTCACGGTGCGGCAGGGAAAGCGCGTCACTTACCGGCCTACCTGCCATTATGCCTATCACCCCTCGAACGACGCGGTTTTGTCGGTGCTTGAAATGTTTGGGGCTGGCGGCAAGCGCCAATCGGCCTCGCATATCCTGGAGGAACAGGAGATTGTCGATGGCGGCGACGAGCTCGGCGTGTTCCTCTACGGCCACAAGAAGAATGCCTATTGGTATGGTTCACAGCTTTCCATTGAAGAGGCGCGGAAGCTTGCCCCCTACCAGAATGCCACGGGCATGCAGGTGACCTCGGCGGTATTGGCGGGGCTTGCCTGGGCCATTGAGAACCCCAAGGCGGGCATTGTCGAGACGGAGGAAATGGATTTCCGCCGTTGCCTTGAGATTCAGAAGCCCTATCTCGGAACACTGCGCGGTGTTTACACGGACTGGACCCCGCTGGAAGGCCGCGGCGAGCTGTTTGAAGAGAAGCTGGACCGGCGCGACCCCTGGCAATTTTCGAACATTATTGTGCGTTAGCGGAATGACGCCATGACCATTGCCCGCAGCTTTGCGCAGCTCATTGCCGGAGGATTGCTTGTTGCCGCCTTCCATTCGACGGCACTGGCTACCCCGCAACACGGCATTGCGATGCATGGCGAACCGGCGCTGGCGGCGGATTTCATGAACTTGCCTTATGTCAATCCGGACGCGCCGCAGGGCGGCTCCCTGCGGCAAGCCATTACCGGCTCGTTTGACAGCCTCTCGCCCTTCATTGTGAAGGGTGCGCCGGTCATGGGGGTTCGCACCTATGTATTTGAAAGCCTGATGGGGCGCAATTGGGACGAGCCTTTTTCGCTTTATGGCCTGCTG
Organism: Hyphomicrobiales bacterium; assembly: GCA_038330285.1. Lineage (GTDB taxonomy): Bacteria > Pseudomonadota > Alphaproteobacteria > Rhizobiales > Aestuariivirgaceae > Aestuariivirga. The sequence goes on from JBBQNU010000067.1 coordinate 10,437, forward strand.
GCTGAATCCATTGACGTGGGCGATGACCGACAGAGCTTCACGTTCAAGATCAGGCCAGAAGCAAAATTCTCCGATGGCAAGCCGGTGACGGCGGCGGATGTGGTGTTTTCGGTGGAGACCCTGCGCGACAAGGGCCGCCCGAATTTCAAGAATTCCTATTCGAAGATCACAAAGATGGAAACGCCGGATGATCGCACGGTCATCTTCCATCAGGAGGTTGGCGACCGGGAGCTGCCGCTGATCGTCGGCGTGATGCCCATCATTCCGAAGCACGCCTGGGAGGGCAAGGCTTTTGACGAGAGTTCGCTTGATCCGATGATTGGGTCCGGACCCTATGTGATCTCCGAGGTGAGAGCGGGCGAAAGCATTACCTACAAGAAGAATCCGAACTATTGGGGCAAGGGCCTGGCGCTTGGCAAGGGCCTGTGGAATTTTGAAACGGTGCGCTACGATTATTACCGCGATGCAAACGCGGCTTTCGAGGCCTTTAAGAAGGGCGACGCGGATATCCGTACCGAAGGCGACCCGACGCGCTGGACCACGGGCTATGATTTTCCGGCAGTGAAGGACGGCAAGGTGACGCTTGAGAAAATCGCGCAGCGTTCGCCGGCGCCGACCAGCGGCTTTGCCTTCAACACGCGGCGCAAGATTTTTGAAGACGCGCGGGTGCGCGAGGCACTGATGATCGCCTTCGATTTCGAGTGGGCTAATGCCAATTTGTTTTCGAACGCCTATCAGCGCACCTATGGCTACTACTCGGGTTCGGAACTTTCCTCCAAAGGCAAACCCATTGACGCGGCCGAGAAGGCTGTTCTCGGCGCCGCGGCTGCGGAACTTCGCGCCGACTTTCAGGACGGGAGCTATGCGCTTCCGGTGAGCGATGGTTCGGGTCGGGACCGCAAGGCGCTGCGCAAAGCGGTTGGACTCCTTGGTGAGGCCGGATGGACCGTTGGGGATGCGGGGCTCATGAACGCGGCGGGCGAGCCTTTTGCCTTCACGATTTCAATAAATGCCAAGGACCAGGAAAAAATCGCCCTGCACTATCAACGCACGCTGCAGCAGATCGGCATCAAGGCGGAGGTGCGCATTGTGGACTCGGCGCAATTCTCAAGCCTGCAGAAGACTTATGATTACGACATGATTCCGGCCACATGGTTCAATTCCCTGTCACCGGGCAATGAACAAAAATTCTATTTCGGTTCGGAAGGCAGAACTATTGAGGGCACTCGCAACTACCCTGGTATTGCCGATCCCGCCGTGGACGCGGCCATCGCCGCCTTGCTCACGGCCAAGGGTCATGAGGAATTTACCGTGGCAGTTCGCGCCCTGGACCGGCTGCTGGTCGCGGGATTTTACATCATCCCCTTCTATGACGCGGGCGGGCAATGGGTGGCGCGTTGGAACACCATCGGCAGGCCGGAAAAACAACCACTTCCAGGCTATGAGGGAACGACCTTGTGGCGCAACCCATGAAGGCAATTTCGATTGATGTGGTTTCCGATGTCATTTGTCCGTGGTGTTTCCTTGGCAAGCGGCGGCTGGACAAGGCCATTGCTTTGCTGGAGGACATAAAGGTCGAGGTAAACTGGCGGCCGTTTTTTCTGGATCCCACGATCCCTGCGGAAGGGATGAGCCGTCGTACTTACTTGGAAAACAAATTCGGCGCGGAACGGCTCAAGACCAACCAAGATCCAATCCTGGCGGCGGGCAAAGAGGATGGCGTTCCCTATGCCTTCGACAAGATCACCCGCACACCCAACACGATGGACGCGCACCGGCTTATCCGCTGGAGCCACATTGACGGCATGCAGCATGATCTGGCCGAGCGCCTGTTCATGGCCTATTTCAGCCTGGGGCGCGATATTGGTGACCGCAGCGTGCTGGCGGAGATTGCCGGTGAGGCCGGGATGGATAAGGCTGAGGTTTCAGCGAAGCTTGAAAGCGGCACGGATATCGATGCGGTGAATACGGAAGTGGAGCGTGCCTATCGGATGGGCGTGACGGGGGTTCCCTGTTTTATCCTGGCGCAAAAGCAGGGCCTGATGGGAGCGCAGCCTGCAGACGCTCTGGCCGATGCCATTGGCAAGCTTGCGGCTTAGCCGATGCAGCGGTTTCAGATCAATATTACGGATGAGGTCCTCGACGACCTGCGGGCGAGGCTGCGCCAAACGAGATGGCCCGGTCAACTACCCGGCATCGGCTGGGAACAGGGCACCGAACAGGAGTGGCTGCGGCATCTCGTATCCTATTGGGCCGATACGTTCGATTGGCGGGCCTGGGAGCGGAAGCTCAATACGCTGCAACACTTCACCTGGGAAGGCATCCATTTTGTTCACCAGCGTGCGGCCTCCGCCCGGGGAATACCGCTGATCCTCACCCACGGCTGGCCCAGCAGTTTTCTCGACTATATCGACATGCTGCCTATGCTTGAGCAGTTCGACGTGGTGGTGCCTTCCCTGCCGGGATATGGCTTTTCACCGCGCCCACCTGAGGTTGGAATCAACTACCGCTACGTGGCCGCGCGCTGGCATCGGTTGATGACGGCACTCGGATATGCCCGCTATGGGGCGGGTGGCGGCGACTTCGGCGCCGGGGTCTCGACCTTTCTCGCCCTGGACCACGCGCAAGCAGTCATCGGCATCCACCTCACCACGCCGGAGCTTACGCCCACGGTGGAGGACGCGGCGCTATCGGATGAGGAGCGATCGTATCTTGCGGTGAACCGCGGCTGGGCGACCGTGGAGCGGGGATACAGCGCGATACAATCCACCAAGCCGCAGACCATCGGCTATGGCCTCAACGACTCACCTGCGGGGCTTGCCGCCTATCTGGGCGAGAAGTGGCGCTCGTGGAGCGATGTGACGCCGCCGGACGACTTCCTCTGCGCCACGCTCACGCTCTATTGGGCCACCCAAACGATTACCTCGTCGATGCGCGACTATTGGGACAATCGGCGGTATCCGGCCGATCCCACGTACATCGGCACACCCACGGCGTTCGGTGTTTTTGCGAACGAGACAGTTCCCGAAGGCGAGCCGCCGCGCGCGTATCTGGAGCGACTCTACAATGTCAGGCGCTGGACGGTGTTTCCGCGCGGCGGGCATTTCGCCCCGGTGGAGCAACCGGCAGCCGTTGCCGGCGATCTTTCCGCCTTCTTCCGCGACGTGATCAGCCGATCACAAGTTTGATGGCGTAGCCGACGCTTGTCACCACAAGCACGCCAGCCAGCCAGAGGCCTGCGAACCACAAGAGTCTGCGGCCCATCAATGATAGCCTTCGTGCGGATCGACCTTGCCGCGGAAGACCCAATAGGAATAGGCGGTGTAGGCGAGGATCAGCGGCACCAGGACAAGGGCGCCCACAAGCAGGAAGCTGAGGCTTTTATCGGGGGCGGCGGCATCCCAGATCGAAAGTGAGGGCGGGACGATATAGGGGTAGAAGCTGATGCCCAGGCCGACGAAGCACAGGATGAAGAGGCCGAGCGAAGAAAAGAAGGGACGATAATCGCTCTTGTCGCGCAGGCCCGTGTAGAGGCCATAGATGCAGACCAGAACCAGCAGGGGCACAATGGCGCTGAAGAGCATGGCAGGCCAGGCAAACCAGCGGGCGAAGTAAAGCGGTTCCAGAAACGGCGTCCACAGGCTGACGGCCCCGATGAGGACGATGGTGGCGGCTCCCGTGGCCCAGGCCTGCTTGCGTGAAGTCTCCTGCAACTCGCTTTCAGTTTTCATGACCAGCCAGGTGGCCCCCAGCAGGGCATAGCCCATGACCAGTGCAACACCCGTGAGCAAGGTGAAGGGCGTAACCCAATCCCACCAGCCGCCGGCATAGGCGCGGTTGATCACGGGAATGCCCTGCACCAAGGCACCAAGCGCCATGCCTTGGGCGAAGGTGGCAGTCAGGGAGCCGCCGCTGAAGGCCCAGTCCCAGAGGAACTGGCCGCGTTTGGTGCGCCAGCGGAATTCAAATGCCACGCCGCGCAGGACGAGTGCCAGCAGCATGGCAATGAGGGGCGCATAGAGGGCGGGCATTATCAAGGCATAGGCCAGCGGGAACACCGCCAGCAGGCCGCCGCCGCCGAGCACCAGCCAGGTTTCATTGCCATCCCAGACGGGGGCGACGGAGTTCATCATTACGTCGCGGTTGTGGCTGTTCTTGGCAAGCGGAAAGAGGATGCCGACGCCGAGATCGAAACCATCAAGGATCACGTAGGCCAGAACCGCGAAGGCGATGAGGCCGGCCCAGATGAAGGGAAGATCGATTGCCATCATGCTCTCCTATTCGCTCGCCTTGAGGGCGGGGCCGGGATTGATGCCGGCGGCGTGGCTCGGGCCGTGCTCAATTTCGGGTGCCACATGATCCGGTGATTTTCCGCAGAGCCGCAGAATGTAAAACACCCCTGCTCCGAAGACGAAGAAATAGACGATGATGAAGGCCACCAGTGAGGTGGCAACGGCGGGAGCGGCAATGGGCGAGGCTGACTCAACTGTCGTGAGTAATCCGTAGACGGTGTAGGGCTGGCGGCCCACTTCGGTTGTCACCCAGCCGGCGAGTACGGCCACAAAGCCTGATGGCGTCATGAGTAGCGCAGCCTTATGCAGCCAGCGGTCTTCATAGAGCCTGCCCTTCTGGAGGCGACGCAGCAGGCTCCAGAGGCCGATGCCCAGCATGGCAAAACCAATGCCCACCATGAGGCGGAAGGACCAGAAGACGATTTCGGCGGGCGGGCGCTGA
>JBBQNU010000068.1:0-15019 GCA_038330285.1 Hyphomicrobiales bacterium
GTAGGCGTTGGCGGCTTCCTCGGAATCGGTGAAAAGGACGTCGCCATTCCGATCGGCGATATCACCGCCGTCAAGGACGAGAACAACGCCCTGCGCCTGACGATCAGCGCCTCCAAGGAGCAACTGGAAGCTTTGCCGGTCTTTGACAGAACGGCGATGAAGTAGGTTGCTTTAGTACTTCCGCGGCGCTTTCACCTGGCGCTGCGGAAGAATTGGTTTATGGCCAGGCTATAAGGAGTAAAGAAATGGAAACAGCACATCCCAATCATGCCTTAATTTCCAGCGAAGATGTGGAAGGCACCAAGGTATTCGACCGCAAGGGCACCCGCATCGGCGAGATCGACCACCTGATGATCGACAAGGTTTCAGGCCGGGTCGTCTATGCCGTACTGAGCTTCGGCGGCTTCATCGGCATCGGCCACAATCACTACCCGCTGCCCTGGGCGAGGCTCAGCTATGATACGAAGCTCGACGGCTTCCGCACCGATGTAGAAGAAAAGCAGCTACGCGATTCGCCGGAGTTCAGCGATGACTCCTGGCAAAGCCGCGACTGGGAAACCCGCATCCACGAGCATTACAACGTTCCGCCCTATTGGGGACTTTGAGTCCGTAGATTAAGAAAGGCGCGGTCTGACTGCGCCATTTCACGACAGAAGTTTCTTGACCGCTTCGGCCCATCCCGCCCGTTTGCGGGCGCGCGTGGCTTCGTCCATCTTTGGCAGAAAGCGTTTCTGCCGCTTCCAGGTTTGTGCAAAAACTTCCGGCTTGGGCAGCAAGCCCGCCTTCAGCCCCGCGAGATAGGCAGCACCTAACGCAGTCGTTTCCAGCACCACCGGCCGGTCAACCGGCGCACCCAGAATATCGGCGAGGAATTGCATGGTCCAATCCGAGGCCGTCATGCCGCCGTCAACCCGCAGGATGGTTTCACCCGTGGCTCCCCAATCCCGTTTCATTGCTTCGAGAAGATCATTGGTCTGATAGCACACCGCTTCCAGCGCGGCGCGTGCGAGTTCCTTGTTTGTGGTGGCGCGGGTGAGGCCGAAAAGCGCCCCGCGCACCTCGGCGTTCCAATAGGGTGCGCCCAATCCAACAAACGCCGGCACCAGATAAACGCTCTGATTTTTATCGGCGGCCTTCGCCAGCACCCCCGTATCAGCGGCCTTCTTCACCACCTTCAATCCGTCGCGCAGCCATTGCACGGCAGCACCAGCGATGAATATCGCCCCTTCGAGCGCATAGGTGCGTTTGCCATCAAGCTGATAGGCCACCGTAGTGAGCAGCCTGTTGCTGGAGGCCACCGCCGTGGTTCCCGTGTTGAGCAGTGCAAAGCAGCCCGTGCCATAGGTCGATTTCATCATGCCGGGTTCAAAGCAGGCCTGGCCGATGCTGGCCGCCTGCTGGTCACCCGCCACGCCCAGAATAGGAATGGCCGCGCCTAAAAATTTTGCATCGCAAACGCCGAAATTCGCCGCGCAGTCCTTGACCTCCGGCAGCATGGCGCGGGGAACCCGGAGGATGCCCAGCAACTCATCGTCCCACGCGCCCGTGTGGATATTGTAGAGCAGGGTGCGCGACGCATTGGTGGCGTCCGTCACATGGGACCTGCCGCCCGTGAGCCGCCAGATCAGAAACGAGTCGATCGTGCCAAAGCATAATTCACCGCGCCCGGCCCGCTCCCGCGCGCCCTTCACATGGTCGAGAATCCACGACACTTTCGTGCCGGAGAAATAAGGATCAAGCAGCAGCCCGGTTTTGGCGGTGAAAAGTTTTTCATGCCCCCGGCCTTTGAAATCGGCGCAAACTTCCGCCGTGCGCCGGTCCTGCCAGACAATGGCCTTGTGGATCGGCTTGCCCGTCTTGCGCTCCCACACCACGGTGGTTTCCCGCTGGTTGGTAATGCCTAGGCAGCGGATATTTTTGGGCGCGTTCTTGGCCTTGGTGATTGCTGCCTTGCAGGTGGCCAGCACCGATTTCCAGATTTCCTCCGGGTCATGCTCAACCCAGCCTGAATCGGGAAAATACTGCTTGAATTCCTTCTGGGCGGAAGCCCTGGGCTTAAGCTTTGCGTCAAAGACGATGGCGCGTGACGAGGTTGTGCCCTGATCAATGGCCAGAATGAAATCAGGCATCGCCTTACCCCTTCGCGCGCTTGGAACTCTTGTCTTTTACAGCAGGCTTCATATGCTCGCGCAACGCCTTCTGCTCGTCGGCTGAAAGATGCAGGCCCAGCTTTGACCTGCGCCACAGGATGTCGTCGGGTTCGCGCGCGAACTCTTCGGCGATGAGATAATTGATCTCGCGCTCGCTCAAGGGGCCAAAGCTCTTGCCCATGTCCGTGGCAAAACGCGCGTTGTTGAACATCTTCTCTGCGTTGGTGCCATAGGCGCGGAAAATCCGCCTGACATTCTGCGGCGAGAAGAACGAGTATTTGCGCTGCAGCTCGGCAATGCGTAGCTCCACCTCGTCGAAGGGAAAGTCCCCGCCGGGCAGCGCCGCGCCCGCCGTCCAAGGCTTCTTGGCCTTGGGAAAAAACGGCGAAAGCTTTTCCAGCACTGCTTCCGCCAGCTTGCGGAAGGTGGTGATCTTGCCGCCGAACACCGAGAGCAGCGGCGCCTGGCCGCTTGGCGCATCAAGCTTCAGCACATAGTCGCGCGTCGCTTCCTGCGCCTTGCTTGCCCCGTCATCGTAAAGCGGCCTGATGCCGGCATAGGTCCAGCGCACCTGTTCGCGCGTGATCGGCAGCTTGAAATATTCGCTGGTGGACGACAGCAGGTAATCGATCTCGCTGTCGCTGATCTGCGGGTTCCCCGGCTCGCCCTTGTGATCCTCGTCGGTTGTCCCGATCAGGGTGAAATCCTGCTCGTAGGGAATGGCAAAACAGATGCGGCCATCGGCATTCTGGAAAATATAGCAGCGGTCGTGATCGTAAAGCCGGTCAACCACAATGTGGCTGCCCTTGACCATCCTGATCTTGTCCGGGTTGTTCCGCCCCACGATGCTGCCCAGAACCTCGCTCACCCAGGGCCCAGCCGCATTGACCAGCACCTTGGCCTGGATGGTCTCTTCCTTGCCGCCATCGGGTTGAATCTTGATCTCCCAGTTGCCGTTCACCCGCCGGGCACTGGTGCATTTCGTCCGGGTGTGGATTTCCGCTCCCCGGTTGGCGGCATCCCTGGCATTGAGCGCCACCAGCCGCGCATCCTCCACCCAGCAATCGGAGTACTCATAGGCATGGGAAAATTCGGGCTTGAGCGGCTCGCCGGTGATGTCTCGGTGCAAATCAATGCTGCGCGTCGGCGGCAAAATCTTGCGCCCGCCGAGGTGGTCATAAAGGAAAAGCCCAAGGCGGATGAGCGGCCGTGGCCGCAGTCCCTTGTGATGCGGCAGCACGAAGCGCAGAGGCCAGATGATATGCGGCGCTGCCTTCAGCAGCACTTCACGCTCGATCAAGGCCTCGCGCACCAGGCGGAATTCATAATGCTCGAGATAGCGCAGGCCGCCATGAATCAATTTGGTAGAAGCCGATGATGTGCCCGAGGCAAGATCACCCTGTTCGGCGAGAAATACTTTCAGGCCCCGGCCTGCTGCATCACGCGCAATGCCGCAGCCATTGACGCCGCCGCCGATAACAAACACATCATAAATCATTCTGCGGCCTGCACTGTGGAATCGTAGCCCTGTCCGGCATTGGTGATCTCAAGCTCGACGCCGCTGTGCTGGCACAGCTCAACGATGGCGTCGGGCGGCGTACGGTCTGTCACAAATACGTCAACTTGCGAAAGATGACCGATGCGCACAGGTGCCGACCGCGTGAACTTCATCGCATCTGAAACCAGGATGATGTTCCGTGCATTGTTCAGGATGGCCTGTGCGACCCGCACTTCACGGTAGTCGAAATCAAGCATGGCGCCATCATCATCAATGGCGGACACGCCTATCACCGCGTGATCAACCTTGAACTGGGCAATGAGGTCCACCGCCTGTTCGCCCACGATGCCGCCGTCGCTCCGGCGCACCGCGCCACCGGCAATGATCACATCGATCTTCGGGCAGGGCATGAGGATGAAGGCTACGTGAATGTTGTTGGTGATCACCAGCAATCCCTCATGGTGCACCAGGGCGCGCGCAACTTCTTCCGTCGTCGTTCCGATGTTGATGAAGAGCGAGCAGTTGTTGGGAATGAGGGTTGCGGTGCGCTGTCCGATGACCTGTTTTTCAATCGCCGCAATCTGCCGGCGCGATTCGTAGGCAACGTTTTCAACCCCGGAGGTTAGCATTGCGCCGCCGTGCGTGCGCGCCAACACTCTTCCGTCACAAAGTTCGTTCAGATCCTTCCGGATCGTTTGCGGCGTGACATCAAAGCGTTCCGCCAGGTCATCCACCTGGACGGTGCCCGTGCTCCGCGCAAGGGTAAGGATTTGGTGCTGGCGCGGGCTCAGTTGGGGCATGTCGGGATCCAGAAAACTCTCTTCGTTTCCCTTTTTTCATTTTTTTTCACATTAAGCAATACTGCAACGCAATAACTTTCAATGCAGCGCACAATTCTTTCGATAACATTTCTATTGACGTTCATTTTTTTTCGTTTGATATTGCAGCAAGGCTCCAACAAAGGCGCCACATTACTTTTATGGGAGGATTATCGATGAAAATGAAGCTTCTAGCGTCGGCTGCTGCCTTGACGCTCTTCGCGTTCGCCAGCCCGAGCTATGCCGATGAAGCCGCAGCCCAAAAATGGATCGACGCGGAATTCCAGCCCTCAGCCCTTTCAAAAGAAGACCAACTGAAGGAAATGCAATGGTTCATTAAGGCGGCCGAACCCTTCAAGGGCATGGAAATCAACGCCCTGTCGGAAGGCATTCCGACCCACACCTATGAATCAACCGTGCTGACCAAGGCCTTTGAGGAAATCACCGGAATCAAGGTGAACCACCAGATCCTCGGTGAAGGCGAAGTCGTGCAGGCCGTGCAGACCCAGATGCAGACCAACCGGAACCTCTATGACATTTACGTCAATGACTCCGATCTGATCGGCACTCACTCGCGCCTGCAGCAGTCAGTGAACCTCACCGATTGGATGGCCGGCGAAGGCAAGGATGTGACCAACCCTGGTCTCGACCTCGCCGACTTCATCGGCACCCAGTTCACCACCGGCCCCGATGGCAAGCTCTATCAGTTGCCCGACCAGCAGTTCGCCAACCTCTACTGGTTCCGCAAGGACTGGTTTGACCGCGCTGACTTGCAGGAAAAGTTCAAGGCCAAATACGGCTATGACCTCGGCGTTCCGGTGAACTGGTCGGCCTATGAGGACATCGCCGATTTCTTCACCAACGACGTGAAGGAAATCGACGGTGTGAAAATTTATGGCCACATGGACTACGGCAAGCGCGCCCCTGACTTGGGCTGGCGCATGACGGACGCCTGGCTCTCCATGGCCGGCGCCGGTTCGAAGGGCGAACCAAACGGCATCCCGATCGACGAGTGGGGCATCCGCATGGAAAAGGGTTCCTGCAATCCGCAGGGCGCGTCCATCTCGCGCGGTGGCGAAACCAATGGCCCTGCCTCGGTTTATGCCATTGCCAAGTGGGATGAATGGCTCCGCAAATATGCCCCTCCGGGTGCGGCTGACTACGACTTCTACCAGTCATTGCCGGCGCTCTCCTCGGGCAACGTGGCCCAGCAGATCTTCTGGTACACGGCCTTCACCGCCTCGATGGTTGCGCCAAAGAGCGAAGGCAACAACACGGTCGATGATGCCGGAAAGCCCCTGTGGCGCATGGCTCCATCGCCCCACGGCGTCTACTACAAGGATGGCCAAAAGGTCGGCTATCAGGACGTGGGCTCGTGGACGATCCTGAAATCAACGCCAACTGATCGCGCCAAGGCAGCCTGGCTCTATGCCCAGTTTGCCGTGTCAAAGACGGTTGACGTGAAGAAGAGCCAGGTTGGTTTGACCTTCATCCGGGACTCAACGGCCCGCCATGAATCCTTCACCGAACGCGCCCCCAATCTTGGCGGTCTCGTCGAGTTCTACCGCTCGAAGGACCGTGTGCGCTGGTCGCCGACAGGCATCAACGTGCCCGACTATCCAAAGCTGGCCCAGCTCTGGTGGCAGCAGATCGGTGACGTGAACTCCGGCGCCTTCACCCCGCAACAGGCGATGGACCGTCTGGCCAGTGAAATGGACCAGATTATGGGTCGCATGCAGGCCGCGGACGAAGCCAACAAGACCTATGGTGGCTGTGGCCCGCGCTTGAATGCGGAAAAGGATCCGTCCGAGTGGCTTGGCAAGGAAGATGGACCGAAAGCCAAGATCGAAAACGAAAAAGAGCAGGGCGTCACCATCGCCTATGATGAAATCATCAAGCAGTGGACCCAGTAATCTGCTGCTAACCTCCCGCGGTGGGCCGGGCACTTCATGTGTCCGGCCCATTCGTGCTACACTTGACTGCGGTGGACATGGTGATCGCTCCCGATGACACTTGAACTCAAAAACGTGTCTAAGCGCGTCGGCGCGGAGATGCATATCCATGACACGAGCCTGGTCTTCAATGACAACTCGTTCAATATCCTCTTGGGGGCAACGCGCGCCGGCAAGACCACTCTCATGCAACTCATGGCGGGCATCCAGAAGCCGACGACCGGGGCAATCTGGCACCGGGGAAAGGATGTAACCCATGTGCCCGTGCAGCGGCGCAATGTCTCCATGGTCTACCAGCAATTCATCAACTACCCCATGCTCTCGGTCTTTGAGAACATCGCCTCGCCGCTCCGCGTGACCGGCATGGCGGAAAGCGAGGTCAAAGCCCGTGTGGGCAAGGCCGCGGAAATCCTCCGGCTCACGCCCATGCTGGACCGCAAGCCCGCCGAGCTTTCCGGCGGCCAGCAGCAGCGCACCGCCATCGCCCGCGCCATCGTGAAGGACAGCGACCTCATTTTCCTCGATGAGCCCCTGGCCAATCTTGACTACAAGCTGCGCGAGGAACTGCGCGACGAATTGCCGAAGCTATTCTCGGGCCGCAACGCTATCGTGTTCTATGCCACGACCGAGCCCCACGAGGCGCTCTTATTCGGCAATCAGACCCTGACCATGCACGAAGGCCGCATCACCCAGTTTGGCCCGACGGCGGAAATTTACCGCAAGCCCAATTCGCTCACATCGGCGCAGGTGTTTTCCGATCCGCCGATCAACATCGCCAAGGTCACGAAGAAGGGCAGGAACCTGCAATTGTTCCATGGCGGCGTGTCCTGGCCCGTGGCCCCTGGCGCCGCGAAGCTTCCCGACGGTGACTACAGTATCGGCCTGCAGCCCCACTACGTGCTGCCGCAGAAGGCGTCGGAGGCCAGTGGCGCCCTTTCGGGCCGGGTGCTGGTGACCGAGATATCGGGTTCCGAGAGCGTGGTGCATATCGATGTGGGCGGACAGACCTGGGTGTCGCAATCCCATGGCGTGCATCCCCACGAAGTGGGTGAAATGGCGACCTTCCATGCCGACGTCTCCCGCGCCCTGTTCTTTGATGCAGCCGGAAAGCTGGTGTCCTGATGGCCAAGACGATCGACAACCTCTTTTCTCCTCATGCTGAGGTGCGCACGCAGTGCGCCTCGAAGCATTGGCAGCAAATTGAACCGTGTCTGCCCTTCGAGGCCTCGCTTTGCGAGGCGCCTCAGGGTGAGGGTGGAGGAAACTGATGGCCAAGATCACGATCGACAATCTGCGCCATTCCTACATGCCGGAGCCCAAGCGCGACGAAGATTTCGCCCTTAAGCGCGTCCATCTCGATTGGGCCGATGGCGGGGCCTATGCGCTTCTCGGACCTTCGGGCTGCGGCAAGACCACGCTGCTCAACCTGATTTCCGGCCTGCTTCATCCCACCGAGGGCCGCATCCTGTTTGACGGCCGCGATGTCAGCAATGAAACCCCGGAACGCCGCAACATCGCCCAGGTGTTCCAGTTCCCGGTGATCTACGACACCATGACGGTTTACGACAATCTGGCCTTTCCCCTGCGCAACCGGAAGGTCGATGAGGCCGAGATCAAAAAGCGGGTGACCGCCATTGCCGACATGCTGGAACTGACGGCGACCCTTTCGAAACGCGCCTCCGGCCTCACCGCCGACGGCAAGCAGAAAATTTCCCTGGGCCGCGGCCTTGTCCGCTCCGACGTCAACGTCATCATGTTCGATGAACCGCTCACCGTCATCGATCCCCATCTCAAATGGCAGCTGCGCTCCAAGCTCAAGGAACTGCAGCACCGCATCAGGCGCACCATGATCTATGTGACCCACGACCAGACCGAGGCGCTCACCTTTGCCGACCAGGTTGTGGTCATGAACAACGGTGAAGTCGTGCAGACCGGAACCCCCATCGAGCTCTTCGAGAAGCCCAAGCACATTTTTGTGGGCCATTTCATCGGCTCTCCCGGCATGAACGTGATGCCTTGCGTGGTCAAGGGTGGCAAAGCCTTTGTGAACGGCCATGAAATTGCCGCCGACAACACCGCGTCGTCCAATGGCTCAAGCCGCCTGGAACTGGGTGTCCGGCCGGAATTTGTGACCTTTGCCGCCAAGGGCCTGCCCGTGAATGTCGTGAAGGTGTCCGACATCGGCCGCTACCGCGTGGTTGACACAAGGCTTGGCGGGAATTCCGTCAAACTGATTGTGCCGGAGGGAGCCGCGATTCCCGAGGGCAAGGCGCATCTGGCTTTCGACAAGGCGCATACGCAAATCTACAGCGACGGCTGGCTGGCGGGGGAAGACCGATGAACAAGACCTTCAACAACAAGGCCTGGTGGATGGTGCTCCCCGTCTTCCTGGTGGTCGCCTTCAACGCCCTCGTGCCGTTGATGACCGTTGTGAACTATTCGGTCCAGGAAACCTTCGGCAACAATGAATTCTTCTGGTCGGGCACCATCTGGTTCCAGCAGTTGCTGGAGAACGACCAGATCCGGGATTCGCTCGGGCGCCAGATTATTTTCACCGCCTTGGTATTGTTCATTCAGGTCCCGCTGGGACTTGTGATAGCACTCTGCATGCCGCGCAAAGGCCCCTGGGTGTCCGTATGCCTCGTGCTGATGGCTTTGCCCCTGCTGGTGCCGTGGAACGTCGTGGGCTCCATGTGGAACATCATGGCGCTCCCGGATATTGGCCTTCTCGGTCGGGGCATAAATGCCTTGGGCATTCCCTATAACTACACGCGCGATCCCGTTGCCGCCTGGTTCACCGTTGTACTCATGGATGTCTGGCACTGGACTTCGCTTGTCGTGCTGCTCTGCTATGCTGGCCTCGTGTCCATTCCCGATGCCTATTATCAGGCCGCCAAGATTGATGGCGCCAGGCCCTGGGCGGTGTTCCGCTACATTCAACTGCCGAAACTCAAGCATGTGCTGACCATCGCCATCCTGCTCCGCTTCATGGACAGTTTCATGATCTATACGGAGGTCATCGTGTTGACCGGCGGCGGCCCCGGCAGCGCCACCAAATTCCTCTCCATCGACCTTGTGCAAAAGGCGCTGGGTGGATTTGACCTCGGGCCGGCGGCGGCGTTCTCGATCGTCTACTTCCTGATCATTCTGCTTGCCAGCTGGCTGTTTTACACACTCATGATGCGAAACGAGGCAAACTGATGTCGAAGCGCTATCTCGTTCCCATTGCCTACATCATTTTCCTGATGCTGCCGATCTATTGGCTGGTCAACATGTCGTTCAAGACCACCAACGAGATCATCAACCGCTTTTCGCTTTACCCCCACGAATTCACCCTCGCCAGCTACCGGACGATCTTCACCGATCCAAGCTGGTATGGTGCCTACATCAATTCCATCACCTATGTGGCGTTGAACACGGTTCTCTCCGTGGCTTTGGCGCTGCCTGCCGCCTATGCCTTCTCGCGCTACCGCTTCCTCGGCGACAAGCACCTTTTCTTCTGGCTCCTGTCGAACCGCATGGCGCCGCCCGCCGTGTTCGTGCTGCCCTTCATCCAGCTCTACTCATCGGTCGGCCTCTTTGACACCCCTCTCGCCGTGGCCTTCGCCCACATGCTGTTCAACATTCCACTAGCAGTGTGGATTCTTGAAGGCTTCATGTCTGGCGTTCCCAAGGAACTTGACGAAACCGCCTATGTCGACGGCTATTCCTTCCCGAAATTTTTTGTGAAGATTTTCATTCCGACGATTTCGGCAGGCATTGGCGTGGCTGCCTTCTTCTGTTTCATGTTCTCCTGGGTGGAAATGCTGCTGGCCAAGAACCTCACGTCCGTGGCCGCCAAGCCCATCGTCGCGGCTATGACAAAAACCTCGAGCGCCTCGGGCTATGAACTGGGGCTGCTGGCGGCGGCGGGCGTGCTCACCCTCATTCCTGGCGCCATCGTCGTCTATTTCGTCCGCAACTATATTGCCAAGGGCTTTGCCCTGGGCCGCGTGTAAGGAGGCATTGAAATGGGCATTTCATGGATGGCCTGGACCTGGCCCACGGCTTTTTTCTTCCTCTACATCTTCGGCTCCATCGCGGCCATGGGCATCTGGGAATACTATTCGCCCGGCGGCAACCCGCGCCGCGGCATTTTTGCCCTGGATACCACGCGGGGCGACAGGCTGTTCATCACCCATCTCGGCAGCTGCTTCATCTTCCTCGCCTGGCTCGGACTCTTCGGCGTCCCCCTCTGGGGCGGTCTGGTGCTGGCGCTGATCTGGGGCTTTGTGGTTTTCAAGTGGGTGTGAATTGAGTTCTCTGCCGTCCTTCCCCTCCCCCTTGTGGGGAGGGGTTAGGGGTGGGGGTCGCTCCGACACCACCAGACCCCCACCCTCAATCCGCGCGCAAGCGCGGATTTCGACCTCCCCACAAGGGGGGGGTGGAAGAGAAAGTTAGCTCCTCAGTATCCCGCCCGTAGCCTTCTGCACCGCAGAAATAATCTTCTGCGACACCGCCTCGATATCCTCATCGGTCAGCGTCTTGTCGCGCGGTTGCAGCGTCACTTCGATGGCATAGGACTTCTTCGTACCCTCAAGCTTGAACACGTCAAACACCGCCGCATCGGAAATCAGCGCCTTGTCGGCGCCCTTTGCTGCCTTGATCAGCTTGTCGGCCTCGACGCTGTCATCAATGACAAAAGCGAAGTCGCGCGACACAGGCAGGAGATCAGACGCATTAAGCGCGGCGCGCGTGGCATTCTTGGCTTTCGGCACTGGAATGGCATTCAGCACCACTTCGAAAGCAGCCAGCGGCCCCTTTACATCCATGGCCGCCAAAATGCGCGGATGTATTTCTCCGAAATGGGCCAGCTTGTTCTGCGGCCCCATCTGGATAGTGCCGGAACGGCCGGGATGATACCAGGCGGGAGCACCTGCCACGACCTGCAGGCTCGCCGTGGCGGCACCCGCGGCATCAAGCACCGCAAGCGCGTCAGCCTTGGCATCAAAGGCATCAACCGGACGTGTGCCGCCCTGCCAGTTGCGCGCGACGACATTGCCGCGGCGAACCCCTGCTGCCCGCAAGGTCTCGTCCTCCGGCCGGTCACCCGCATAGGCATGGCCCACCTCGCTCAAGGAAAGGTCGGCAAAGCCCCGCTTCATGTTGCGCCCCGCCGCCGCAATGAGATTGGGAAGCAGCGAAGGCCGCATGTCCGTGAGTTCCGACGAAATGGCGTTGGCAAGCTTCAACTCCGCTTGGCCTCCACCAAACAGTTTCGCATGCGCCTCCGGAATGAATGACCAAGTCACCGCTTCATTGAAGCCCCGCGCCGCAAGGCTGCGCCGTGACGCCAGCATGCGCTTCTGCAAGGGATTGAGAACCGGTGTGGCGATGGGATGCGAGCGTTCCATGGCCGCGAAAGGAATATTGTCGAGGCCATGGATGCGGCAGACCTCCTCAACGAGATCAGCTTCGCCATTCACATCGGGCCGCCAGGTTGGTGGCGCGCATTCAAGTCCCGCCGGTGTTTCCTTAACCCCGAAGCCGAGGTCCAGAAGAATGCGCCTTTGTTCGGCAAGCGGCAGGTCAAGCCCGCCGAGTGACTTCACCCGTGTGGGCCGCAACACATAGGTCCGCAGCTTCAGCGGGGCCTTTCCGGCAATCAGCAGATGCGAAGCCGCCCCGCCGCAAAGCTCAAGGATCATCTGCGTCGCAATTTCCGCCCCCACCTGCGTGAAGGCCGGATCAACCCCGCGCTCGAAGCGGTAGCGCGCATCGGAAATGATGCCGAGCTTCCGTCCCGTGGCCGCCGTGCGCAGGGGATCGAAATAGGCCGCTTCGAGGAAAACATTTATGGTTGTTTCCGAGCAGCCCGAATGTTCGCCGCCGATAATGCCCGCAATGCCTTCAGCCGAATTGTCATCGGCGATCACGGTCATCTCTGACGTGAGTGTGTAGGTCTTGCCATCAAGCGCGGCGACTTCTTCGCCGTCTTTCGCCATGCGCGCCCGGATATTGCCCTTCACCTTGTCCGCGTCGAACACATGCAGCGGCCGGCCATAGGCAAAGGTGATGTAGTTGGTGATGTCGACCAGCGTGGAAATCGGCCTGAGTCCAATGGCCTTCAGCCGCCGCTGCAGCCATTCCGGCGACGGTCCGTTCTTCACACCCTTGAAATAACGCCCGACAAAAAGCGGGCAGGGCTTGGTGTCTTCAAAATCCAGCGACACCTTGATCGGCGAATCGAACGTGCCCGCAACGGCCCTCGCAGCAAGCGGCTTCAGCGTGCCAAGCCCCTTGGCTGCAAGATCGCGCGCAATCCCGTATACGCCCAGCGCATCCGGCCGGTTCGCCGTCACCTTCACATAGATCATCGGATCATCAAGGCCGAGCGCCTTCACCGCGGGCGTGCCAATGGGCCAATCGCCCTTGAGATCGATGATGCCGTCATGCTCCAGGCTGATCTGCAGCTCGCGCTCCGAGCACAGCATGCCCTGGCTTTCCTGGCCGCGGATCACGCCTTTTTCCAGAGTAATGCCGGTGCCAGGAATGAAAGCGCCGGGCAACGCCATGATGCCCTTCATGCCGCTCCGCGCATTGGGGGCGCCGCAGACGACCTGATAAATGCCCGTATCAGTCTCGACCTTGCACAGCCGCAGCTTGTCCGCATTGGGATGCTTCACCGCTTCGATGACATAGGCCACCTTGAACGGCGCAAGCAGCTTCGTCTTGTCCTCGACCTGCTCAACCTCAAGTCCAACGCCAACGAGCCCGTCCACAATCTGCTCAAGCGTAGCCATCGTGTCGAGATAATCCTTCAGCCAGGAAAGGGTGAATTTCATGATGCTACACTGTCGAAGAACGAGAAGTGATGGTCAAGCTGCAGAGAAAGTTGCGCAGCACGATCTTGTGATCCGGATTGTCCCTGGCTCAAGAGAGAACGAAGATCATTCAATGTTGACATCTTCTCCAAAACCGGCAGCCCAAAATCTTTGAGCGCATAGGTAAATTTTTCCGCATCAATTGAACCCGGCAAAAGAGGTTTGGCGGAAAGAATGCCATGATCCTTCCCGCTGATAAGTCTTTCTTGCGCTGGCGGACATACGTTCTCAAGCCGGAATCGAATATGACAATCACGTTCTTTCGGATTGACTTCAGAACCTAGGAGATAAACAAAAACGCCCATATTCACATATGCCCATTCGCCCCATCGAGATTTTTGGATGTTCACGACAAGACACGTCTCATCATTCATTCGAGTCCAGTTGAAATCTTTTTTCGTGTACCCGGCAACCTTTAAAGACTCGGCGAAGCGTTGACTGAGAAGTTTAGCGAAGCTCATGACAGGCCTCCCGGCAGGGTGGGCACATTGAGCGCCTTGAATCCGTAATGCCGGAGCCAGCGCAGGTCAGCCTCGAAAAACGCCCGCAGATCGGGAATGCCGTATTTCAGCATGGCGATGCGGTCGAGCCCCAAGCCGAAGGCATAGCCCTGGTATTTATCCGGATCGAGGCCGCCCGCCTTGATCACATTGGGATGCACCATGCCGCTGCCCAAAATTTCCAGCCACGAGGAACCCTGGCCGATTTTCACCTGACCGCCTTCCCAGGAGCAGTTGATGTCCACTTCCATGGAAGGCTCCGTGAACGGGAAATGCGAGGCGCGAAAGCGCATCTTCACATCGTCAACTTCAAAGAAGCTCTTGCAGAACTCGGCGAGAATCCATTTGAGATGGCCCATATGGGTTGTCTCGTCGATCACCAGGCCTTCGATCTGGTTGAACATCGGCGTATGGGTCATGTCGCTGTCGTTGCGGAAGGTGCGTCCCGGCGCGATAATGCGGATGGGCGGCTTCTGCGTCAGCATGGTGCGGATTTGCACGGGCGAGGTGTGGGTGCGCAAAACCATGCGGCTGCCATCCGGCTTCTCGCTGAAATAAAACGTGTCGTGCTCCTGCCGCGCCGGATGCTCGGGGGGAATGTTGAGCGCCGTGAAATTGTGGAAATCATCCTCGATATGCGGGCCTTCCGCCACGGCAAATCCAAGATCGCCGAAAATCTGCACCACCTCTTCCCATACCTGGGAAACGGGATGCACCGTGCCGCGGGGCTCAGTGCGCGCCGGCAAAGTCACATCGATTTTTTCCGAAGCCAGCCGTTGCTCAAGCTGCGCTTCCTGCAGCACGGCTTTGCGCGCCGCGATGGCCTCGGTCACCTTGTCTTTCAAAAAATTTAGCGCCGCGCCCGCCGTCTTGCGCTCATCCGGCCCCATGGCGCCAAGGGATTTCATCTGCTCGGAGATGGAGCCCTTCTTGCCAAGCGTTGCAACACGCACCGCTTCGAGCGCTGCTTCATCCGAAGCCGCCGCCACCTGCTGCAGGATTTCCTGTTCGAGACTCATGGGAATTTTGGTCCTTGAAACGAATTGGCCGGACCCCACAGTGCGTACACACTTAACGGCCCGGCCAAGGAATTCTAAAGTAAAATAGTGAGCGTTTGCTTATTGAGCAGCCTTGGCCTTCTCAACCAGCGCGGCAAAACCAGCGGGATCATGGATCGCAAGATCGGAAAGAACCTTGCGGTCAACCTCGATGCCGGCCTTGTCGAGCCCGTAAATAAA